>CAZFWE010000158.1:0-4417 GCA_964522685.1 uncultured bacterium
CGGCGGCGAACTCTCACCCTTGCGAGCGTACTCCCCAGGCGGCATACTTAACGCGTTAGCTCCGAAACAGAAAGGGTTGAGCCCTCCTACTTCTAGTATGCATCGTTTAAGGCTAGGACTACCAGGGTATCTAATCCTGTTTGCTCCCCTAGCTTTCGCGCCTCAGCGTCAGGTTTGGCACAGAAAACCGTCTTCACCACCGGTGTTCTTCCACATATCTACGCATTTCACCGCTACACGTGGAATTCCGTTTTCCCTTACCAACCTCAAGCCGGAAAGTTTCAAATGCAGCTCCGGGGTTGAGCCCCGGAATTTCACATCTGACTTTTCTGGCCGCCTACGCGCCCTTTACGCCCAGTAATTCCGATCAATGCTTGCACCCTCCGTATTACCGCAGCTGCTGGCACGGAGTTAGCCGGTGCTTCTTTACCAAGTACCATCAAATCGACTGGTTATTAACCAATCTTTCTTGTTCCCTAGCGAAAGAGCTTTACAACCCGAAGGCCTTCTTCGCTCACACGGCGTCGCTTCGTCAGGCTTTCGCCCATTGCGAAAGATTCTCGACTGCAGCCTCCCGTAGGAGTCTGGGCAGTGTCTCAGTCCCAGTGTTGGCGGTCAATCTCTCAATCCGCCTAGACGTCTTAGCCTTGGTGAGCTTTTACCCCACCAACTAGCTGATATCCCATGGACTCTTCTCTCACCACGAGGTCTTTCGATCCCCCGCGTTAATCATTGCAAGATGCCTTGCACGACTTCATTGGGTATTAGCGGCCGTTTCCAGCCGTTATTCCTAAGTCAGAGGTAGATTATCCATGTATTACTAACCCTTGCGCCACTATATGGAGTTGCCCCCATATCGTGCGACTTGCATGCCTCATCCACGCCGTCAGCATTCAATCTGAACCAAGATCAAATTCTCAAAAAAAATAATTACTGTTTGACGAGTGCTCTAAGATTCCTCTTGAGCTCTCTTAACAAGCTCAAAATTTTCCCGCACTCTTCTCTTTTTCTACTGTCAAGACATCGGCGGAGATCTTGCCTCCGCTATCACTTCTCGCTTCTCTCGGTCTTTCGACTTTTGCTTGAAATGAAGATAAAAACATACATGAAAGCGGAGATTTACAGCAACTTTTTTCAAAACTGCCTCCGCAAAATATTTCTTAAACCGCTAAACAAAAATGGTTTGCACCTGTATTAAATAAACAGCGATCCCCACCAGGTAGCTGACGAGAGCTATCCAACTAACTTTTTTGAGGTACCAAATGAAATCGACTTTTTCGAGTCCCATCAAGGCCACTCCCGCTGCTGAACCAATGACTAAAATGCTGCCGCCAGTTCCTGCGCAAAAGGCGATGAGCTCCCAAATAGAGGAGTCCATCGGATATGTTTGCAGATCGTACATACCCATCGTCGCCGCAACAAGTGGGACATTGTCGATGATAGCGGAGATAAGACCGATGAAGGTCGCGATTAAAGGTAGATTATGGACGTGTGTATCGAGAAATAATGCGAGATCGCGAAGAAGGCCAACGGATTCGAGAGCCCCTACGCAAAGAAGGATTCCCAAGAAAAAGATAACACCCGAAGTATCGATCCGCGTCAAAACCTGAGGGAGCCGGAGATGCTGCCGCCCTTCGTGGGGGCGATGCATTAAGTCGGTGATGAGCCATAAAGAGCCAAGGGCGAGCAAAATTCCCATGAACGGCGGCAACCCTGTCAAAGATTTGAAGATCGGGACGAAAATAAGAGCCACGATGCCGCAATAAAAGATCGCTCTTCCCCCCGGTTCAGAGGGTTGGGCATCCGCTTTTTTCTCCAACCTGGAATAGCGGCCTTTCATGCCGTATCCGAAGAAAAGAAGCGCAACGATGAGGGTTGCTATGCTGGGAATCAAGAGGGCTTTCATAATGGCAAGCGTGCTGATATTGCCATTGATCCAGAGCATCGTCGTAGTGACGTCGCCGATCGGCGTCCATGCACCACCTGCATTCGCTGCGATTACGACCATGGAGCCTAAAAGGAGTCGATCTTCCCGTTCAGAAATCAATTTTCGGAGCAGCGATACCATGACGATGGTAGTGGTCAAGTTGTCGAGAACGGCGGACAGGAAGAAGGTAATGAAGCCCAAGATCCAAAGCATTTTTTGTTTCGAATTTGTGTGGATCATATCGGTAATGACTTTAAAGCCTTTGTGAGTGTCGATCAATTCGACGAGGGTCATCGCTCCTAAAAGGAAGAAGATGATCTGGCTTACGTTGCCTAAATGATCCCCCAAAACGTGCAGATTTTCGACCGGGCTATGCCCTTGGACCAAGAAGGCGAACATCCAGGTAATCACCGCCATGATGAGTGCGGAGGCAGTTTTATTGATTTTGATGGTATACTCGAAGATAATGGCAAAATAGCCGATCGCAAAAACGAGGATTATGAGTGCATTGGCAAACGTTGATTCAATCATTAGGTTCTCATGGTAGTTGTTTCTTATAATTTTCTTAAGGCGCAGGATATCTTACAATGGAAATCGAATTTAGGGTGAAAATTCTTCCGAGTGAAAAGCGACAAACTTTCTATGCATGCGCCTCTTTTGCAGGAACGGCGGCTTTAAGTCTTCTTTTGCTTGCGTCTTATTTAAAAGAACTTTGGCCAGTGCTTGCGATCGCCGGAACACCCCTGTATTGGCTCTCTTTTTCAGAGTATCGAAAAATGCTTAAACAAAGCCGGCGCCCCGATGTTCTACGCCTGGAAGATGAGGCTCTTCTCTATTTGAAAAATGAGAAAAAAACGCTCCGAATCCCTTACGATGCGATCTGCGAAATTCACTACAAGGAGGGGCTGGGGTTATCTTTAAAACGAGGAAAACGAATCGAAATCTTGGATCCCTCGTTCCAGCTCGCTTTTTTAAAAAAGAAAAATTGTGACTTATTCTTCGATTGGTTTGATTCTTCGGTGAAGACCTGCTTGGATAATGTCGTGCATTCGAATCAATCCCACCACTTTAGCTCCTTGTAGAACAGGAAGGACGGTGATCAAACGACCCAGGTCTTCTTCCATGACGTGGACGGCGTCGATGGCCAGCTTTTCAGCGGAAATCGATTTAGGCGAAAATGTCATGAGTTCCGAAAGGGTGCTTTCAAGTGCTTGGGGTCCCTTGATCTGGATCGAGCGGCGGAGGTCGCCATCTGTGAAAATTCCTTGGAGCTCGTCATTTTCATTCGTTACGATAAGGCAGCCGCACTGCTTGGCGCTGAATTCATGAAGTTGGTCTATTAATTTATCGGTGGGCTTGCACTTGGGGATCGAGGATTCTTTGAACATCAAATCCGAAACGCGCAAAGTGATTTTCCTTCCCAATAGCCCTGCCGGATGATTGTTGGCGAAATCAGCGATGGAAAATTTCTTCCGCTGCATCAACGCCACAGCGAGAAGATCGCCGAACATCATTTGGATCGCAGTGGAGGTCGTCGGAGCCAGATCGAAAGGGCATAATTCGCGGTTCACTGGCAAATGAACTGTGACCGACGAGGCCGTTTCCAATTTCGATCCCCGATTAGAGACTATTGCCACGATCAAAGCTCCTTTTTTGTTGATAGGCAAGATAAGGTCGAGAAGTTCCTGGGACTCTCCGCTCTTGCTTAAAACGACGAGGACATCATCCGCGGACAAAATTCCTAGATCGCCGTGGAGAGCATTGGTAGGACAGAGAAATAGAGCTCGTGTACCGGTCGATACGAAAGTCGCCGCAATTTTTTTGGCGACTAAGCCACTTTTCCCGACGCCGGAGAAAACAATCATCCCTTTGCATTCCGAAAGAACTTGGAATGCGTTTTCCACTTCCGATACATCGATTGTATCGAAAAAATAATCGAGAGATTCTTTCTGTTTTTCCAGAAGTTTTCGAAGCATACCTCTATCCTACTTGAAATGTTCTGAATAATCCACTACCTTTGAACCTGGAGTTTGAACAAAAAGGTGTGTATGAGAGTTCCTGTATCGGTAGCGAAAGGAGATGGAATTGGCCCTGAAATTATGGATGCTACCTTGCGCATCCTCCAAGCCTCAGGCGCTGAAATTGAAATCCATCCAATCGAGATCGGCGAGAAAATGTACTTGAAGGGTTTTCCTACGGGAATGGACCCGAAGATGTGGGAGATTATCCGAAATACCAAGGCGTTTTTGAAGGCTCCCATCACGACGCCGCAAGGTGGTGGCTTCAAAAGCCTGAATGTGACAATCCGGACGACGATGGGCCTTTATGCCAACATCCGCCCTTGCGTCTCTTATTTCCCGTTCGTGGATACCAAACACCCCGATATGGACGTGGTCATTATCCGCGAGAATGAAGAGGACCTCTATTCGGGGATCGAATACCGGCAAACTCCCGACGTCTGCTGTTCTTTGAAACTGATCTCGCGCCCCG
>CAZFWE010000159.1:0-4410 GCA_964522685.1 uncultured bacterium
CGCCTACATAGATGGGCACACCACCATCGGCGAAGGGACCGTGATCTATCCCAGCACTAGCATCGAAACAAAAACGCAAGATCTCAAATTCCGCGGCGAAAAAACCTTTGTCGAGATCGGCAAACGGTGTGAAATCCGCGAATTTGTCACCATCAACTCCTCTTGCCAAGAGAATTCCGTTGTAAGAATCGGAGATCACTGCCTAATTATGGCCTACTGCCATGTAGCTCATAACTGCGAAATCGGGAATCGGGTAATCATGTCCAACTGCGCCATGCTCGCCGGACATGTCACCGTCGAAGATTTTGTCATCATCGGAGGAATGACCCCTGTCCATCAATTTTCCCGCATTGGGAAACATGCCATGGTTGGCGGATTCAGCGGTGTCTCTCGCGACATTCCTCCCTACACCATCGGAGGCGGTTTTCCTTATAAATTCGGAGGCATTAACATCATCGGCCTCAAACGGCATAAATTTCCGCTTGAAGTCCGTATCGCGTTATCAAAAGCCTTCAAGATCACTTATCGAGCTGGCCATCATCTCGAAGAAGCTCTTCGACAAATCGAAGCGGAAATCGAGCCATTCCAAGAAGTGCAGCACTGGATCGAATTTTGTCGGACTTCCAAGCGAGGTCTCATCGGGCTTGAACGCGTTGCTGTCAAAGGCGGTCATGACGAAGAGATCCAAGAATCTTCTGAGGAATAGACCTCTTGCGTAACTTAGGTTCTATCTAATGGCAATGCTTCGCATCGTATTTTTTGGCACACCCCCTTTTGCAGCCCAAATACTCGACTATTTGATTGAGAGCAAAGTTTCGATTGCGGCAATTGTCTCTCAGCCGGACCGTCCCAAGGGGCGCTCTTTGCAAATAGCTCTGACACCCGTGAAAAAAGTCGCTTTAGCCAAGCTGCCGGAGATTCCCGTCTTTCAGCCTGAAAAATCGTCCAATCCTGAATTTCTCGAGAGGCTTGCTTCTCTAGCCGCCGATTTATACGTCGTCGTCGCATTTGGCCAAATTTTACCCCAAAAGCTTCTCCAGATCCCTCCCTTAGGCTGCATCAACGTCCATGCAAGCCTTCTTCCAAAATATCGGGGGGCAGCTCCGATCCAGCGCGCTCTTTTGAATGGAGATCGAGAAACGGGAATTGCTATCCAAAAAATGGTCAGAGAACTCGATGCAGGAGATGTCATCCGCAGAGAAGAGATCTCTATTGGTGAAGAAATGACTTATGGAGAACTCGAGCAGGCTCTTTGTGACCTTTCCAAACCGCTTCTCCTTTCCGTGCTGAGCGCGTATGAAAAGGGCATTCCTTCGGCAGAACCTCAAGCCCCATCGCAAGTGACCTTCGCCCCTAAAATCACCCCCGAGGAGGCCGAGATCAAATGGGACAAAGACGCATCTATTTTGCACAACCAGATCCGCGCATTCAACCCGCGCCCTGGAGCCTGGTGCTGGGTCGATTGGAATGGGGAGAAAAAGCGACTGAAAATATTTCTCGCGAAAGTCGTATCTGCAGCTGCATCTGCCCCTGGGAATAAAGAATTTCACGTCGCCTGTGGGCGTGGGTTTCTGCAGCTCCTTCAAGTCCAATTGGAGGGTAAGCCCCGCTGCTCGGCAGCAGATTGGCTCCGTGGGGCCAGAGCCCCGCCAAAGTTTTTTTAAATATCTTATATTCTTTACGAAAAAGCCAACGTAGCCTTACAATCTCTCCCTCTCTCTTAAGGAAAAAAAGGAGGTTAGAGATGGCAGCGGCAATAAACCAGAATAGGGTAACCCTTGGGGGTAAAGAATACGCATTAGTTCCAAAACGAAATGAAAAAGCTGATGACAGTACAGCGGAAAAAGTGCATAACTTTGTTTCATCGGCGTATGGAACATACCGAGTTATGCAATTGCCGGGAAAAATTGCTGCTGTAGCAGCTGAAACGGCAACCCTGGCGGGAGCCGCGGATGAAGTGATACAACCCATCCAAAACGTTGCAAAAGTATTCAACACAGCTGCGAACGGAATGGTTTGGGGATATTGGACTTGGCTTTCTTTTGAACTTGGGGATCAAGTTTCGAAAGTTGCGAGTGATAAGGCTGAATGTAAAGACTATATAGAACTTTTTCGTCAAGGTGCAGACTGGACATCAGCAGGGTGTTATTCATTATCATCTCTTTTGCCGAGCTTTAGGTCGACTTTGGGTAATGTTGCAACTATCACAGACCTTACTGTCGATGGAATCGAATCTTACCAGGCTGCCGAAGGCTGGTGTAGAGCAAACAGCTACCTGAACCAGGGGGTAGATCTCTCCAAAGACGTCCGAAAGGGTTTAGAATCAGAGAAGACGTTTCAATTGATCGCAGGCCTTAAATCAGTCATCGCCGCTACAGCTGGAATTATTGGTCTCGTCGGCTTGATTTTGGGCTTGATTTTGGCTGCCCCGGTCGAGATCGTCCCTCCCATCGTGCTGCTGACAATGGGCTTGGCTGCTTGTCTGCTTGCAGTCGGCAAACATTTCTTTAGAGAAGGTATGGCTTCTCAACCGCTGAGCAAATGGGATATGAACCTAATAGCTTTGTAGTTAAAATCACATAGTCTGCCCCGCCCTTGAAGGCGGGGGCTTTTTTCATGATGAATCAGTGCCGTTTCCGCCTCCGGTCCTCTGAATGGCTCCTCACAGGAAGCTTGTTTCTTCTCCTATTTTCTCTACTCGCTATAGCCAAGATAAAAGCATCGCAAGTCGGAGCACCCCGAGAGCGAAAGATCATTGCCGTCGATGTTTCTATCGATGGTCATGTTAAAAAACCCGGTGTTTATGCTGTAGCAAGGGGGGCGCCGATCGGCGAAGTGCTTAGAAAGGCGCATCCCAAAAAGTTTGCTGATCTCCGAGCGATTCGCCTTGAAGACCCCATTTCCCATCCACTTAGCCTCAATATAGAGCCGTTAAAAGAGCTCAACGTCCAAATCGTTGGTGCTATTCAGAATCCAGGACAATTCCGAGTGCCGCCCGGCACGAGAATCTCAGACCTTAAAAAAAATCTTTCTCTCTCCGCCAGCGCCGATCTAGCCTATTTTAAAAAGAAACGGATGCTGCGAGATGGAGAAACGATCAACGTCCCTGAAAAAATAGACAATAATTTAATTGCCCATTAGACTGCCTGGCTTTCATTTAACCCAGGATACACATGCCTTCCATTAGCTCTGTCAAAAATCATGAGGATCTCGTCTACAAATGTAAATTTTTCGTAGGAGAAGAAAAGCAAGAAACCAAGCGGAAGTTCGTAAAGAATAATACTGTTCTGGAAGATCGCAGCCTGATCAATACCTTTTCATCCATGAACTCCCGAACCAAAGGCATCGCTGACAGTTTTGCACTGATTGGGCGCTCCACAAAATTTATTACCCCTCATATGCCTGAAGGAGTCGCCGATTGGACCAAGCACGTCTCCAGTTCGGTATTGAAGGCGAGGAGCATCCTTTCCGTGCCGTATATGTGGACCGCGGTGAGACGATTCAATGAAAAAATTACCTTCCGCAGTATATGCGACCTAGTAGCGACTACTTTTCACGCTTCGGCGCTTTTTGTCATGGGCGCTGCATCTCAAACGGTCTCATCGATAGGGTCTACGATCAAAGCTTTTGTCGATTCCGTTGATACCGTCGATAACGTTAAAAAATTCTTTGAGACGAGAGAGCTTTGTGCCATCGCTAGTAAAGAGGATGGAGTATCAGAACAGGTAAAAAGTGGACTCAACACGCAATGGTACGACCAGTTGTGTAAAATCATTCGATACAGCTTGACTGCGATTTTTGTTTTTTTTTTTGGTTTCGCTTTTTGTTTCGCAGTGACTTTGCCTACAGCTGTTGGGACAGCGCTTCTTGGATTGAGTGTCATAAGCGCGATTTCCGCGATTGCAGGGGATTATGTGCTCGAAACGGCCGATTACATCGAATTTAAAACGTAAAAAATAGAAAGCTTGCAGAAAATCCAGGAGGAAGTTATGATCCTTCCCTGGATCTTTAAAAGATATCCTCGTTCAGAGGAGCTGGAGAGCTGGCTCGGAAGAACGACTCCCGATTCACGTATGCCACCGCCGGTTGAGGAGCCTTCTTATTAGGTTCTCAGGCTGGCCGGTTAAGCGCGGTAGCGAAGAAAAGACTTGAGCCCAATCTCAAAGTCATATATTCTCTTCGCTTACTCTTTTGAGAGTCCTTGTGGCTCTTCTAAAGTTACCTCAGCAGCATGCTAAAGCGAACGGGCTTGCGTATGGGATCTTCAGATGAAGATTTCAGGGCTGGAACAAACTATGGAAAAGGAACACGTATGTCGCTGACATTGATTGGCCAGAAAAAAGGGATGGCGCAGGTCTTTGATCAAGACGGGAAGGTGGTTGTTTGCACAGTCATATTGGCTGAGCCAAA
>CAZFWE010000160.1:0-4397 GCA_964522685.1 uncultured bacterium
CAGGATAACGATCAAAAAGGGGAAATGGCAAAAGATAAGCACTTTAAGCGATGTAGAAGATCTGCCAATTGTTCACCTCAAACACGCCTCTTCGGAGGGACTTGAGTTCGAGGGGTGGGATGGGGCATCGCACATTCGAATGAAATTGGCTTTATTTTCTCTGCCGCCATTGAAAATGCGGGGCGAGGAGTTGTTTGCCCAGCTTCGCGTTCGCTCCGAAAAACAGGTCAGCTGTATGTTAGACAAGCAATGCTTAATTCTTCGCCCCAACGACTGGGCTCTGAAAACGCAGGGGCGATGGAAGATTTTACGAAAAAAAGAAGAAAGAGCCTCTTTTCTAGAAGGGAAAATCGCGGGCGAAGTCTTTGTTCTCGATCGAATTGAAGGTAAGGGTTCGGCAAAGAGCGTAACCGGTTACTATTTCTCTTCCGGACGATCGCAAATGGTTCCTATTGAATATGTACAGAAGCCATTGCTCCAGAAGGGGGCAGAGAAAAAGCGATGAGGAGATTCCTGATTCTCTTGGCTCTTCTTTTTTATTGTGGCTCAGGTTTTTCGGATGAAGTTGTTCTGGTGTCGACGGATTTAGAAGGCGCTGTCCGCTTCAATGAGACTCTTGGAAATTTGAAGGCTAAGATCCGGGAAAAGTTCAACGCGGCCCAAGCTTTGATAAAAGCTGGCGCGCCTGAAGGTGAATTCGAGCGTTTGCTTGGCGAAGTTCGAGCTCTTAAGGGGGAGACCGCTCAATTGGAGGAGCGCTGGAGAGCCTCTTCGATCGGAGATTCGGAATCAGACCCTTACGCGCTTTGGGATATCGGGGAGACGACGATTTCACAGCTCGTAATGGAGTATGGAGCGAGCGACTATCTCTATACGATCCCTCCTGAACTCGCTTCGATGAAAATCAGTCTTTACACGAGCATCCCTTTGCCTCGGGAGTCTTGGAGTGAAATGATCGAAGCTATTTTAGCGCATAATGGTGTAGGCGTCAAAAAGATTAATACCTATGTAAAGCAGCTTTACATTTTAAAACTCGACCCTTCCGCCATCGAAGGGATCGTCGATTGTGAAAATAAATTGGAGCTTTTTGCAAATCACGCCCGCATCTTCTTTGTGTTTTCTCCTCCCGCGGAACAACTTAAGTCGATCCAAAGTTTTTTTGAACGATTCTCAGATCCCAAACAGACCACAGTCCAGGCGATTGGATCCAAAGTTGTCATTGTTTCTACGAAAGAGACTGTGGATAAACTTCTTGGCCTATATCATGCCGTCTGGGAAAAGAGCGGGGGCAAAATTGTTCGCGTAATTCCACTGATCAAGATCCAGCCGGCCGAGGCCGAGAAGGTATTGAAAGCTGTTTTTTCCGATGCTGCTAATAGAGCCCGCCCCACTTTTTATCCTTCGGGAGCAGATGAACTGGTTTGTCTAACGCTGCCACAAGGCTTAGTCCTGGTCGGAGAAGCGGATACGGTCGATCGTGGGCAGCGAGTTTTGCAAGATCTGGAAGGACAGCTTGAAGATCCGGGTGAAAAAGTCATTTACTGGTATGCTTGCAAACATTCCGATCCTCAAGATATCGCCGAGGTATTGGGAAAAGTCTATGACTCTTTGACCGGTTCCCATTTTGAAAAGAAATCCGAGGTGATGTCTCCCTCTCCCCCGCCTCCTCCAACACCGAATCAAGAGCCGAATGGGGCCCAGATTTTCCCTCCGCCCAATAATGCGTATAATCCAATCCTTCCGGCTCAAGCTCCTTTCATCCAGCCAGCCACCGTTGAAAAGTCCTCTTCCTCTACTTTTTCGAATTTTATCGTCGATAACAAGTCGACGTCTGTTCTCATGGTTGTGAAACGAGAAGAGCTGCCGAAAATTAAAACGATCTTGAAGAAATTGGACGTTCCAAAGCGGATGGTCCAGCTCGACGTGCTTCTCGTGGAAAAAAAACTGACAGATAGAAAACAGGTTGGGATCAATCTTCTTCAGTTCGGGCAAAATTCAAGTGGCATCAAGCAAGAAGCTCTTAGTTTCAACACGGATGGAGGGGCTCCGGACAAGGGAATCTTCAAGTTCTTATTCAGCAAAAACAAGACCGATACACCGGCCGCGAATCTAGTCTATAATTTTCTCCTTGCCCAAGATGATGTCCGGATCAATGCAAACCCTTCCGTTTTGGCGATCAACCAAACGCAGGCAACCGTTTCAATCGTGGATGAAATTTCAATCAATAATGGCGCCATCCAGCTCAATACGCAAGCGGGCGTTACACTAGAACAATCGTATACGCGCGCTCAATTCGGTATTACTATCTTGCTCACTCCGACGATTCATCTCGGTGACCCTGAGGATACGGATAATATTGGGCATCCTGGTTTTGTTTCTCTTCAAACCAATCTCGAATTCGATACGACCAGAATGACCGCGAACGACCGCCCTCCAGTGACACGCCGCCATGTGGAAAACCAAGTTTGCGTAGCAGATGGTGAAACGGTGATCCTCGGAGGCTTACGACAAAAGATTGAAGAAGATAGCCGCGAGAAAATCCCTTTCCTGGGAGATCTTCCTGGCCTTGGAAAGTTGTTCGGTTCGACAAAAATAACGGATGTTAATACGGAGATGTTCATTTTCATTACCCCCCACATTATTCGGGATCCGGTCGATGATCTGCGTCAGATCAGGCAGAGCGAATATCTAAAACGAGCCGGAGATATTCCTGAGTTTTTAGAAAGGATCGATGAGGTGAAGAATAAGGAGCGTACTAACATCTTCGAAAATAGTCTGAAAATGCTCTTCGATATGTACGGATCGCGATGAGAAATCTAGCGGAAAAATTCGGCTTAGAGTTGTTGGAAGACCTCAGCCAATGCCAGCTTATCAAGGAGAGGGTTGCTATTATTCCCTATGCTTTAGCCAAGCAAAAGAAAATGATTCCTATTCAAGAAACTATAAATGAATGGATCGTCGCTCTTTCCAATCCGATGGATTTGGAGGCGATCGAAGAACTCCGCCTCTTTTTGAAAAAACCGCTTAAATTCGTGTATGCCCCCCTCTCATCTATTGATCCAGCTATAGAGCATTGTTATCGGCAAAAAGAGGGAGAAGCCGAGAAATTATTCACAGGCGCTACGGCCAAAGTTTCAACCGATTCTGAATCGATTGACAGCTACGATCTCTTGGAAGTCAAAGAAGAAAATCCGATTATTCGGATGATCAATGCCATCTTTTTGGAAGCGATCCAACAAGGAGCTTCTGATATTCACTTCGAACCGGCCGAGGAAGGGCTTTCGATCCGCTATCGAATCGATGGAGTTCTCCATCAGCGGCATAATCCGCCACGGGGGTTGGAGTCGCAGCTTTCGACGAGGATCAAAGTCATGGCAAAGATGGATATCGCGGAACATCGCTTGCCTCAAGATGGAAGGATCAAGCTTCATCACGGAGGGCGCGAAATCGATTTTCGCGTCAGCACGCTGCCTATCATCCATGGAGAGCGAGTGGTCCTTCGCATCTTGGATAAGGGAAATGTTGTCCTTGGTTTAGAGCATATTGGAATGGATGAAAAAACATTAAAGGGCATGCATAAATTGATCCAAATGCCCGAGGGCATCGTTCTTGTCACCGGGCCGACGGGCAGTGGGAAAACAACCACGCTTTATAGTGCGATTTCTGAAATCAATGCCTCTGATATGAATATTATGACCATCGAAGATCCGGTGGAATATAAGCTCAAAGGGATTTCACAAATGAATGTAAATCCCAAGATTGAACTCGATTTTGCTAAGGGGCTGCGCCATATTTTAAGGCAAGACCCCGATGTGATCATGATTGGGGAGATTCGAGATCGGGAAACAGCAGAAATCGCGATTCAAGCTTCTTTGACGGGCCATCTCGTTTTAAGCACACTTCACACGAACGACGCTCCCTCTGCCCTTACCCGTTTGGCTGATATGGGAATCGAACCGTATCTTCTTGCTTCTTCCATTCTAGGGGTGTTGGCGCAGCGGCTTGTCCGGCGCATTTGCCCTGACTGCAAAACTGCATATGCTCCTTCAAAGGAAGAACTTTCAGGTCTGAATTTGAAAAAAGAAGATCTTCATGGAGTTAAATTCCATCGAGGAATTGGCTGCGATCGGTGTTTTCATTCCGGGTATAAAGGCCGAGTAGGCCTTTATGAACTCATGTCCGTCACCTCACGTATCAAAACACAGGTGTTGAAAAGCCAAGATTCTGAAGAGCTTCGCAAAGTGGCTCTCGACCAAGAGATGGTCAGTTTGTTCTCTCAGGGGATTCAGCTCGTTTTAAGCGGGGCCACCACGGCCGCAGAAATCCTTCGCGTAACGCGAATTCTGGATGAGGAAGGCTTAGATGGCTCTATTTCGGTATGAAGCTCTCGACTCCTT
>CAZFWE010000161.1:0-4373 GCA_964522685.1 uncultured bacterium
GTGGGAACATATACATGCAAATCTGTCAATTAAAACTTGTGTGTAACACTATGCTTTTAGAGTGCGTATAGGGGCGTCCCCCTCTGTGCTGCCTTTTTCGGAAAAATCTCTCTATCATTTTCCATTCTTTATCTGAAAGATCTGTAGGATATGTTTTGGTTCGCATATTACACCTCCTTCTTTTTCTATAAGAATGATAAGCTCACATCTTTTTTATGGTTATATTAAAAAATTAATTGATCAACACCCTCTAAGAATTTTTGTTAAGGACTTCTAAGTATTTACGGGCGATCTTTAGATACAGCGGCCATTTATTCTGCCTACTTTGGCGGAGCACCTTTTCCATGTCATAAAACAGGACAGAAGCCACTAGCTCTTCTTTCATTTCGAACTCGGCAAGCGGCTTGGAACCTTGTTTCTCTTCCGCCAAAATTTGCAAGTGGCTGATCATCTGCTCCAAGCTCTCTTTCAATTCTCCCAAAAGATCTTTCTCGCTCTGAGGCATTGGATGCATAGCGATCTGTTCTTTTACCTTTTTCCGCAAATTCCACGTCTCTGAAAAAGAGAACTTGTCCAGAGCCATTTCTTCGAATCCGTGAATTCTAAGCCCTCCTTCGGTCGCATTGATCCAGCGGATTTCTGGATGTTTTTTCGCGAAGTGTTCAATCGCTGCGGCCTCCATAACCCAGCGAACAGCCGTATTGACAAACTTTCCCCGCTTATCTTTTCTGCGCAAGATCCGGTCCGCTGCGCTTTTAGCCGCTTCGATCTTTTGAAATTGCTCCTTTTGTCCGGAGATTCCATCTGCGTACCTCTTGCCGCCTGTGTAAGCGAGATCGACGCCAGCGAGAATGACCGTCGAGCATCCCACATGCTGCGCGAATGCGAGGCAGATCGGCGTTACAGACGTCGATTCCTCGGACAAATTTTCTCCTAAAAGAGGATCCGTTAATCCCAGTTCTTCTTCCATCCAAAGTTCAGGCGCGCCGCCGATACCCGAGCGAAAATAGCCGAATGGCCCGTTGCACGTGCGAAAAACCCCCGGAAATAAACGAGTCGAAAAAAGAAGAGGGCATTCCAAGGCGAAACTGTTGCGGAAGCGGCGATATTCTTCTAAATTCGGATCGATCGCCATTCCAAAATGGGGCAAAACTCCGCGCACACTTAAAGCCGCCACGGCAGAACCGCCGGCGATTACAAGAGCTTTCCCTTCCAGCTTTTTCAAAAGGGGGATTACCGTTTGCAAGGAAGGTCCGGCTCCACACACAATTGCTGGAACCCCCCGGAATGCATCTTTCAGCCCATTGGCGTAAAAAGCGTGTTTCAAGTGAGGAATATTGCGAACGAAATTTTCGAACGGCTGATAACCATGGATGCGATCGGTGAAAAGAGCATGTGAAAGAGTTGTTTTTCGCAAAAGTTCTAATCGGAGTTTTCGATGGCCGAGGACCTCGATCCGCTTGACCGGATACCGTTCCGCAAGTTCAGCTGTATCGAAGGGGGCAAGTTCTATGTCCACCTGCAGATCTTCGAAAAGAGCATTCTTCTGATGGATCAAGGCGGCGATTCCCCCCGAATCCGGCTCCAAAAGAACAAGCCGACGCTCCGGATTTTCATGGAGCCAATCTTTGAACGACTCATAGTCGGCGGCTCGATCGAAAAGATAGAGGACTTCGATATTCGTCAGATCCATCGGCGGGGGAAGAGCTCTCTTCTTCTCTTTTGGCTCCCAATGAGGAGCGAAGAGGGCATACTTCGGAAAGCGCTCGCAAAATCGATCTAACATGATGGGTTCCAATAACGGAACGTTCCGTCGTTAAAATATTCGATTTCTTCGATCAACGTCCCATCATCCGAAAAACGGCGATGGATTCCCACCGGTTTCCCCTCTTTGAATTCCGCCGTATCGACAAGCGCACCCGCCTCATTCCAAATTTCATCTTTGCCGTGGCGAAGGCCATCGATAAAAGCGACACACCGTTTCATCTGTCCATTTGGCCAATAAATACATTTCTTCATACGTTCAAAGCTCTAAGATGTTCCTCAATGATCTGTTCAGAGAAAAGGACTCGCTGGATCTTCAATTTTTCGACCATTGGAAGCGGCTCTGGATCACCCATCAATTCCCGCTCAAACATCGGCGCCCAAATTTGCCAAAGCGGCTCGAGCAAAAGTTCGGATGCGATTTCTCCCTCTGGCTCTTTCTTACAACGTTTCAAACTCTCTTTCCATTCAGCTAATCTGCCTTTATCCAATTCCACCAATGGAGATAAGAGCATCGCTTCATTCCACCTTGCGATGACGCTGGCGGAGCCTTTTTCGATCTCTTCTAAAGGCTTTGCAAAAAACGGTTTGCCGATCTCCATTCCATCTGCCGTAGCGTTGATGAATGAAATTTCCGGATGCGCAGCGGCAAATTCCTCCATCCAGCGGATCGCCATCAACCAATCGCGCTGCGTTTCCACGACCTCGCCCTTCGCATCGACAGCGGCAACAAGCACCGCTCCAGAAGAGCTAGTCGCCTGGCCTGCGTATTTCTGCTTTCCGCGGTAACAGTAATCCATCCCGACGAGGATAATCGGATTACAGCCCAAATGAGCAGCCATCGCAACCGCGGCGGTTCCTACTGTCCATCCACTATTGAAATTGTCTTGTTTGGTCAGCCAAGGCTCGAAGGTAAAATGAGAATCGGGCAAATAAAATTTTTCCCCTTTTACTCGCAAGAGAGAATCAGGATGAGCCCGAGCCTGGAAACAGAGAGGGACATCGGGAAATTTCCGACGAAGTAACGGCGTATGAGGATCTATGGCGACCGCCAAATCGGGTTCTGCCTCGAGAATCTGGATCGCACTCCCAGAGGCAATGATCAATCCCTTATCTTTCCACGCCTTCAAAGCCTTGCCGTTTTTTTCCAGCGACGGCCCCGCTCCGACAATGATCGCTGGAACGCCCTCCATCACACGTTTTAGCGCCAGAAAAGAGCGGACCGGTTTTTGCAAATTCTTCTTCAGATGGCGCAAGACCCCGACTCCGAATTCCGCAGCATCGGATGTGATCAAATTTGCTGCCAATTGGTGAGGCTCAATCAAGGCCTTCCATTTTTCATCGAAGAAGAGGATCTCTTTGAATGCGGAAAGACGCGCAATTTTTTTGGCGATGACTTCTTCTTGCAAAGGACTTTCCAAATGAAAAATCTTCACTCTTCGATCATTCTTTAAAACGACTGAATCTTCCTCTTCCGGGATTTCCTCCCTTTCCTCGATGAAAAAAAGGCGCCTTGCCTTATTTTCATCCAGCCATCGCCGATTCTCTTGATAAAAAGAGGAAGAGACGCCGATTTTGCAGAGTATTTCTGGATTGTTCATAAAATACGCAGTAATAATTGTGGATAAGGCGGCAAAAAGCCCACCGATTTAAGTTCGCCTTCCTCCTTCCAAAAAGTCCGGATCCCTCCTGCGTGCGCTAGGCACCAAAAAGGAGCTTTCAAGTCCGCGTTATATCCCATCGCTTGCGCGTAGGCAGCTTCGTCGATCGATCCATGTTTGCATTCAATGAGAAGGAGCGCATGTAGAGTATCGCCTTTTTTATGATAAACGACAATATCGGCTCGGCGCTTAGCGGCGATGGAGGTTTCTACCGAAATGAGTCCTTTGGGAAAAGAAAGAGGGCCTAGCATCTGACGCAGAAGCGCTTGCCGAACCCTTTCTTCAGGTTTCACTGACCTGAACCAAGCCGTAATTTTCGTCTTTGAGGCGGTAGATTACCTTGATCGTTTGGTCTTCTTCAGAACGGAAGATCAAGAACGGCTCTTCGGCGATCTCCATCTTCATCACCGCTTCATCTTGCGTCAACGTTTTCAACTTCATCGTCTCTTTCGCGACAATTTCATGGAGTTTGAAGCGATTTTCTTCGCGGCGTGCATTTTCTGCTTCGATGTCATCATTGATCGCCTTGAGATTATCCGAAAGCGGCTGGATCACATTGACGTGAATATCGACCGTCGTCAAATCTTTGAAGCGATGCGATTGAAGCTTCGTCTTGTATCGGCGGATCAGCGTGATAAGCCGGTCTGTCGCCTTGTCAATCGCGGAATACATATTGTCCGTGCTTGCTGAGACTTTGATGTGATAATGGATAAAATTCATCAAGATCGAACAAGAATGCTCGAGTTTTTGCGCATCCAGGGTTACGATCACGTCGATGATTTGATCGGTGAGCCGCTCGACTTTATCGAGCTTTTCCCATACATAGCTGCGAATTGCATCGGTGATCTGGATATGTTTCCCGACGATGGAGATATTATAGCCGGCATCCGGCGGAATTTCTGGTTTTGCCATACAGTGTGTCTCCACAATTATTTTCCTCATCTTATG
>CAZFWE010000162.1:0-4356 GCA_964522685.1 uncultured bacterium
ATTTTCTCGAAGAAAAAATGGATGCTCTTTTGATCGAGTATTCGAAAGAATCCGATTTCGCCGAGAGCGAACATCTGGACACGGAAGAGAAGAAAGAGCTGATTGAGGCGATCAAGGAAGCAGAGACAAAAGAAGTCGTCAAGCAGGACGCAAGATACCAAAAACAGCTCTTGCAAGAATATGTCACTTCGGGGGATGTACTCTCGAATTCTCCCTTCTTTTTGCCGGCGGAAGAAAGTTCTCTCGCAACAGCGGAACTAGCGGTGATTTTCAATCCGAGTTCGTTGCAGCAGAAGGGGAAGGTGGAGTTCCAATTGGCGTTGAGGCTCCCCTTCCGCTCAAAGCCTTTGCAAATTTCCCAATTGAGAGGATTTTTGGAAGCAGTGCGCTACGAGGAACCTTTATTTGTAGCCGGAAGGCGCCTATTTTTTTCGCTGAAGAGCTTTGATGAGGCGGGGACGACTCTTCTCCAAATGCTTTTGGATCATGCAAGACTGCAGGAATCGCAGCAGAACGAACGTGCGCAAAGGATTGCTTCGATCGATATGGATGTGTTTGGCGGTAGTTTGGCCAAGATGCATGAAATCGCGATCCGGTTGGCAGGGCCGAGAGGGTTTAAAGATTTGGAAGAGGAGCTGCCTGCGCTTCCCTGCATGTATTTGGGAACTCTCGAGACGCCGCTCCGCTACTCGCCTACGCCGATCAGCCTTACATTCGGGATCGAATATATCCAACCCCCATCCGCTAAAATTTTACTAAAGCCGAAGCTAGTTCTAGGGGAAAATGTTTTGGGTGCAGACGATGTGACGCTTTTCGAATGCGCACAGCCTGGCTTGATCTATCAAGACTCTTATTACCGCTTCCCTCCCCATATCAAGCGGACCCATCTTTTGAATTTAAATCCGATCCGAGAGATGACGATTCCTGAGCCTTTATTCGGGACATTTGTCGAAAACTCCCTGCCACAGCTTCACCGTTTTGCGATGGTCGAGGGAGCGGAGGTGCTCGATAAGTTCGTCACGCTACCATTCACTGGCAAGATGGAAGCTCGTTGCCATCTTTCCTATCTCGACGGAGAGTTGGATGCAGCCTTGACGTTCCAATATGAAGGGCAAGAGATTCCATCGACCTCGTCAAAACTTGTTTTCGATCATATCAAGACGTTTGTGACTGAACAGGGGATCTTAGCGCGCAACTTGGTCGAAGAACGGCAGATCATCGAAGACCTCTTCCAGGACTTTGTGTTTAATCCGCAGTCGGCCGTTTATGTTGCAAAAACAGAGAAGAAGATCGTCGAATTCATGACTGGCACAATCCCGCGCAACCAGCATCGCGTCCAGTTCGAATGCCCGCAAAACCTGCTCGACCAGTTCATCTACGATGAAACGACCTTCACCCTGAATTTAGACGAAGGGGATTCAATCGGTTATTACAGCATCGATTTGAAGGTGAACGGCTCTTTGAAGGGAGTAAAACTGGAGCTTCTTTGGGAATGCGTCGCAGCGAAACGCTCCTTTATCGAGCTCGACGCAATTAAATCGAGGACCAAGGAAACGAGTTCCCGCTTTTCGAAAATTTTAGTGCTTGATCTCGATAAATTAGGAAAGTTGGTGCAACTTTTTGATGAGCTTGGGATCAAAAAACTCGACGACCACAAAGAGCAGAAACCGCTCTGGAATTTGGCGACAATCGACTCGTCTGTATTCGACGGTCTGCCGGTGGTATTCACAATGTCGAAAAAGTTGCTCGAGATCCGAGCTCAGATGCTTGGAGAGATGGCTCTGACGCCGACGGAGATTTCAAAAGAGGTGAAAGCCGATTTTCGTCCTTATCAGAAAGACGGCGTCTATTGGCTCGAACGGCTTCGCCTGATGTACTTGAACGGGATCTTGGCCGACGATATGGGATTGGGAAAAACTCTTCAGGCCATCGCAGCAATCACGCAGAACCACCTCAAGAATAAAAATTCTCATTCTTTGATCGTCTGCCCTACCTCTCTTCTCTACAACTGGAAAGAAGAGTTGCATAAGTTCAATCCTAAATTAAAAGCGACGGTGATCGACGGCATTCCGGGACAGAGGAAGAAGTTACTGCAGAAAATTACCGATTACGATGTCGTCATCACGTCCTATACGCTGCTTCAAAAAGACATTGAGATCTACAACCAAATTTCGTTTAGCTATGCCGTCTTAGACGAGGCGCAGCATATTAAAAATCGGGGAACGCGCAATGCGAAGTCAGTGAAGATGATTCAGGCTGCGCATCGACTCATTCTGACAGGGACTCCGATTGAAAATTCCCTCGATGAGCTCTGGAGCTTGATGGACTTTTTGATGCCGGGATTCTTGAGCACTTATGATCGGTTTTTGGAAAAATACATTCGCGTGCAAGGACCGCAGCAGGTGCAGAATATTGAGTATCTTCGCAAGAAAGTCTCTCCCTTTATTTTACGCCGCATGAAGTCTGATGTGTTGCAGGATTTACCGCCGGTTTCCGAGATCGTGTATCACTGCCAGCTCAGCAATGTGCAAATGGATCTCTACAAATCGTACGCTGCCTCTGCGCGGGACGAACTGGTCAAGCTCGTGGAACGGGATGGATTCGACAAAGTCCAAATCCATGTGCTGGCGACATTGACGCGTCTCAAGCAGATTTGCTGTCATCCGGCGATCTTCGCGAAAGAAAAGCCCGAATCAGGCGATTCGGCGAAATACGAGATGCTTTGGGAGCTCTTGCAAACGCTGGTTCAAAGCGGGCACAAGACTGTCATTTTCAGCCAATACACTCGAATGCTCCAGATCATGCGGGAAGATTTTGAACAGAGGGGAATTGCATTCTCGTACCTAGACGGCTCGACAAAAAATCGGCTCGACATCGTCAAAGAGTTCAACGAGAACTCAAAAATCCCGGTATTTCTCGTATCGCTCAAAGCGGGTGGCACGGGTCTTAATCTGGTGGGGGCCGATACGGTCATCCACTACGATATGTGGTGGAACCCCGCCGTGGAAGCGCAGGCGACCGATCGCGTCCACCGCATTGGCCAGAAAAATTCAGTTTCCTCGTATAAACTAATTACTTTGAATACAATTGAGGAAAAGATCGTAGAGATGCAGCGGCGTAAAAAAGGTCTCGTCAAGAAAGTCGTAAGCTGCGATGATGAAGCCATTGCGAAACTAACGTGGCAAGATGTTCTTGAACTTTTGCAAACTTGAATTGAATCGATGAAGAAAAATACAGATTTTCAACAAACCTTTCGAAATTTTCAGTCCCTTCTCACGAAAAAAATTCAGCGGATATCAGGGATTTTTTCGAGCGATATCGGGATCGACCTCGGAACGGCAAACACTCTCGTCTATGTTCGCAGCAAGGGGATCGTTCTCGCCGAGCCTTCCGTAGTCGCAGTCGACTCTTTGACCAATGAAGTTCTCGCAGTCGGTCATAAAGCAAAAGCTATGCTCGGTAAAACTCCTCGTAAAATCCACGCGGTCCGTCCGATGAAAGACGGCGTAATCGCCGATTTCGAAATCGCTGAAGGGATGATTAAAGCCCTGCTCAAGCGTGTCACTCCGTCTCGCAGCCTTTTCCGCCCTCGCATCCTCATCGCAGTTCCTTCAGGAATCACCGGCGTCGAAAAGCGCGCGGTCGAAGATTCCGCTCTTCACGCGGGCGCCCAAGAAGTAATCCTTATTGAAGAACCGATGGCCGCGGCCATCGGCGTCGACTTGCCCGTGCATGAGCCGTCGGGCAATATGATCATCGACATCGGCGGCGGTACGACGGAGATCGCGATCATCTCTCTCGGCGGCATTGTCGAATCGCGCAGCCTCCGGATCGCTGGGGATGAGTTCGATGATTGCATCATGAACTACATGCGGCGTACCTACAATCTCATGATTGGCCCTCGCACGGCGGAAGAGATTAAAATCACCATCGGCTCTGCGTATCCACTCGGCAATAACGAACTGGAAATGGAAGTGCGAGGCCGAGACCAAGTCGCAGGCCTTCCGATCACTAAGAGGATCAACTCTGTTGAAATCCGAGAATGCCTTGCGGAGCCGATTCAGCAAATCATCGAAAGCGTCAAACTGACGCTTGAAAAGTGCCCTCCAGAACTCGCCGCCGATCTCGTCGAGCGAGGCATGGTTCTTGCCGGGGGGGGCGCTCTCATGAAAGGCTTGGACAAAGCCTTGATCAAGGAAACGGGGCTTCCCGTATTCGTTGCGCCGAATCCTCTTCTGGCTGTTTGCTTGGGAACGGGGAAAGCGCTCGATTATCTCGACAAATTCAAGAAAAAGAAATCGCTCTAAGAGCATAGTGTTACACACAAGTTTTAATTGACAGATTTGCATGTATATG
>CAZFWE010000163.1:0-4346 GCA_964522685.1 uncultured bacterium
GCCCCCGGGCCCATCGGAATCATCAAGAAAACTAAGATTGTCACGGATGAAGAGGAGTTTTCCAGACGTGAAGTAGAGTGGCTTAGCGGAGAGGGGAGCGAGGTAATTTTGGAAGTTTTGGATCAAACATTCCGATCTATTCACGATCATTTGATTCATCTTTTGGAAAACAATGAGATGGATTGGGAGAACAAAAGGAGCGTCCGGGCAATAGCCGCTCTCATGGCTCTTGTCGGAGAATCCGCGGAAAGATTAGGGAAATACTTAGAATACCGGCAGGGAAAGGCGATCGATAAAATTACCGAGCGGCCCGAATACCGAGCTCTTCAACAATTTTATCAGAATCGATTTTTGGAAAGAATCAAAAGCAAAGAGCCTCATGAGACGGTCGAGGGGATCGCTGACATAGAGGGAGTCCGTTGTGATCGCGATTACGAACTCTTCTATATTCGGCATGAAGATGGTGCGCCTTATTTCAATCTCGATCTTTTACGGCACATGCGGCTGATTTCCGATTTTGAATCGGAAGGGGAGACGTTCGAAGAAGATCCTTTATTGCAAGTGCACTCAATGAGAGATCGGGACGCACAGGCTTCCGCAAACCAGATCCTGACGCAGTGCCATCGCTCGATCGAAGATTTTTATAAAATTTTCCGAAAACTGTCCTCAAACGATTTAGCATTATCGCTCAGCAGTGCCACCGCGGCCCTTTTTCTTTCCGCTAATCCTCGGAATTTGATGCAAAATACGACAGGAAAAACATCTCTATCCTACTTTGAGGACTTCCATCACTTTCTCCGCTTAAGCTTCAAGACTCCCGAATATCAAAAAATGATCGCCTATCCGCCGGAAAAAACCGATAAAACGGCATCCATTCTTTTAAATCTAATCCATGCGCTATCCGCTCAGTTTTTCCATCGGGCAGGCGGCGTGAAACAAGAAGCTATTGGACTTATCCATAGAACGGCGCGTCGAGGAACGGAGAAAGAGGGTGCTGGAAAAAGAAAAGGAGAAACAATCTGGAATCAACTCCTCTTCGATGATGAGAACTATCGCTCGCTTTTAGCGAAGTTTCCGAGCGGACCTCTTCTCAAAATCCTCGATCTTGTCCGAAATGAAGAAACTGAAACCGTTCCATTCGATCCGATAGCGCAAGCCAACTTCCCCGTGAAGCAATTTAAGATTATCTGGAAAGAGAACGAAACGGCTATTTTACACATCCCATCTCCTACTCGGCAAACCCTAATCAGCAAAGTGGAGATCGTCGATGAGTTTCGCGGCCTGCTCCGTTCTTATCATTCTCAGGAAAAAGAGCAAAAACACCTGTTGATCAATCTTCAAGATCGGACTTCATGGAAAGAATTCGCGCGAACCAAAGCTTTGGAAGCGATGCAGAAAAATGCAGAGTTCAATTCTGTTCTCGTTGTTTTTACGCTTCCTAAAGCAACCGATTTTTATTACCAAAATAGAGAGTATCTAGATTTGAACCAGGCAAGCGATTTTTTTGTCGTTTTTTTAAAACAACTCGAGACGCCAGAAGAGTGTGGTTTCAACCTTCCTCCATCGTTTAACTCCAAGGATTTACATCGATTTGCAGAGGGCATTTTTCCCATAATCCATAGCAATTTCTTTGAAAAAAAATCGATCCTATCGCAGGCAGCAAGAGTAGATTTCATCGAAATCTTTAATCAGTTTCTCATCCTCAAATTGTTCGATCATTTCCACCCCACTTCGGCCAGCTTTACCTGTAAAGATGCGGTCGATACTGGCGCTAGCCAGACCGCTGGATTCTATGTTTTTTTAAAACTCTTGAAGGATCAATTCAAAACTAAAGAAGAACAAGACTATTTCCGCTGGCTTCTCTATTGCCCAGCTCTTTTTGTCCGCGAGCGGGCCATCGATCCAGAGCGGTTTCACCGGATGCTCTCAGGCCTAGATTGTTTAGAGAGGGGATTTATGGAGCATTCGAAGGCGATTGCCAAGAAGATAGAAGAACTTTATCCAGGACTTCTCAAGACCCTTGAAGTCAAGGAATAGTTTAGTCCAAACTCCAGGTGACGAGACCTTCGTTGTAGAGCTTAATGGAATCGGTTAAAGACTGGACTTGGCGCAAAAGCATCGCAAAGTCCCGTTTGAACGATTCGTTGTGTAAGACCTTCTGACGTTCTTCGGCTCCTACGGCTCGATCCATGAGTTCGGTGAGGCGACCGAGAGAGGTTTGGATCGTGTTTACCTCCCCTTCAAAATAGGTGCGGAATTCATTCGGCGTATCGAGAGCTTTGAGGAAATTGGCTTTTTTCGTCCTGCTCCGCTGCCAGCTTTTATCGTACTGGAAGAGAATCCCATAGTGGTTGATATCATTCATAAGCGTCTCGATTTTTCCCGTAATCGAGGAAAGGCGCAGATAAAAGTCTTCGCTGTTGATAAATCGTCCCACTGTCCCTGTGCCTGTGGCGATATCGCGGCTAATTTGATTCAGATAGCGAAGTGTGGAAGCTCCCTCCGTATTCAGGAAATTGGTCGTTTGATCTAGCTTGTCGACAAGCGTCGCCGTTTTATCCAATAATTGTTCGTCGTTTAGCGCTCGTTTTATCGATTCCAAATTCTCCGAAAGAAGGCCCAAAGATTGATTGAGAGACGGAACGATCTTTTCGCGTTGGATTTGTTCGAGGAGAGCATCCATGCAAGAGAGCGTTCCGTCGAACGACTGGATTGCAGAGGACAAATGGTCTTTATTTTGGGCGAACCATCCGTCGAAATGTTCTACTGCAGTTTGTACTCGGGCAGCGACCTTCGCGACCTGGGTGACTGAATTTTCCAGAGGATCGATCGAGTTCGCATAGATGATTTCGTTCGTTACAAGTTCGAGCGTTTTCCCCTTCGGCGGGTTTTTAGGCAAGATCGCAATGGACCTCTCGCCCATGAGTCCTGTTGTCCGGATTGCGACCTCGTCGGTCGTATAGAATTTAACGGAAGAATCGAGCTTCAACGTGAGTTGATAAAGAAAGACTTTCCCTCCTTCATCCGCATATTGGTCGCGAGCATCGGGAACCACTGTAATCCCCGTGATCTCTCCAACGGGTTTCCCAGCAAAAGTGACTCGAGTGCCTATGCTGATCCCTGATACGTTGGCAAATCGAACGAAAAACGTCTGTTTTCCGTCTCCTACATTCGGCTCGAGAAAGAGGATCATCGAAATGGCGATTGTGATCGCGAGCGCAACGAAAAGGCCGATAAGAATGTTCTTGATCTGGTCTGTCATAGATCTTTTTTCCTTGGCTTAGGAGTCAGGTTTTCTCGAAGAAAATTAATGGTGGGATCATCGATTGCAAGAAAGGTCTCTGGATCTGCGATATGGATGATCTTTCCGTCTTGGTGGAGAGCTAGTCGATCGGCAATAAAAAGGGCTGAGCTGATGTCATGAGTCACGACGATGCTCGTTCCTTTGAGTTCTGTTTGCGTCTTGACGATGAGCTCATTGATCTGTTGGGCAGTGATCGGATCGAGTCCGGTCGTAGGTTCGTCGTACAAAAGAATCGAAGGGCGGTAGACAATCAGCCGGGCCAAACCAGCTCTTTTTCGCATTCCTCCGAAAAGATCGGAGGGCATTTTTTTTTCAGATCCCGAGAGTCCAACCATCGCTAACGCATCGAGCACTTTTTGTTCGATTTCTTCAGGGGCAGTGCCGTGTTGCTTCAGGTAGAATGCCGTGTTTTCCTCGATATTCATCGAGTCGAAAAGAGCCGAGCCCTGAAAGAGCATCCCCATATTTTTAATCGCGTGGTAAAGATCATTTTTCTTCAAGGAAGAGATGATCGTGTTGTTTACCTCGATTGAACCTGAGTCTGGTTTCTCGATTCCGATGATATGGCGAAGGAGAACGCTTTTTCCGACACCGGATCTACCTAAGATCACGAGGATTTCTCCTTGGTTCACTTCAAGGTTAAGCCCTTTGAGGACATCGAGATTCCCGTAGCGCTTCCATAAATTGCGGATCTTAATCATCAATTGTCTTCATCTTACAGGTGTTTGAGCTTCATATGAATCATATTGAGGAGCATCGTCAAGAAAAAATCGGAGACGAGAATCAGGATATAGCTTGTGACGACGCTTTGGGTCGTCGATCGACCGACGCCAGCGGCCCCGCCAGAAGTCTTCATCCCTTTGTAACAGCAGACGGTGACCATCAAGACCCCGAAGATGAACGATTTGATCATCCCGGTTGCAAAATCAAAGGTCGTAATATGGATCTTCATCGGTTGAAAATAGACAAGAGGGGAGAGGTTGAAATAAAAAACAGCAATGAGATACCCCCCGAAAATCCCCATTACGATGCAGAAGAGGGT
>CAZFWE010000164.1:0-4336 GCA_964522685.1 uncultured bacterium
GCGAGACTGACGTAGACAGCGGAACCTTCCGCATTCATGCGCCAATACGACTTGCCGTAGATAAGACCATGAAGGAAGGTCTCTTTGAAAGGGACCTCGTCCATGGCGTATTCGCCCATGAGGATCATCCGTGCAACCCAGAAAAAGAGGATGTCGTGGCCGGTGATGAGAGTCGATGTGGGGTAGAATGTTTTTAAATCGTCCGTGTTATCAGGCCATCCTAAAACACTGAACGGCCACAGGGAGGAGGAAAACCAGGTATCGAGAACATCGTTATCTTGGATGAAAAGATCTGGGTCTGGCGGTGCCCCTTCTCCGCTATAGCAGATGATGTTTTCTAAATTCCCTTTCTCATACCAGACGGGAATGCGATGGCCCCACCAAAGTTGTCGAGAAATGCACCAGTCGCGAAGGTTCTCGATCCAATGGAAATAGGTCTGTTCCCAGTGGGGAGGAATCAGGCGGATCCGTTTTTCTCTGACCGCAGAGATGAGCTTTTCCTTGAAATGGGTCATTTTTATGAACCATTGCTTGGATAGATAGGGCTGGACGATGGCCTTCGAGCGATAAGAACGTCCGATGCGGAGAATATGCGGTTCGGTTTTTACGAGAAAACCCTGTTTTTGTAATTCTGCGACGACGGCTTTACGGGCTTCTTCGACGCTCAGACCTTCGAAGTCCTTCGCTTCTTGATTCATGCGCGCATCGGGAGTGAGGATGTTGATCATCGGTAGCTGATGGCGGAGAGCCGCTTCGAAGTCGTTGAAGTCATGGGCCGGCGTTAGTTTGACGGCGCCGGAGCCGAATTTTGGGTCGACGAAATGATCTGCGACGACGGGGATAAGGCGATTGCTCAGAGGCAAACGGATCTTTTTGCCAATGGCTGAGGCATAGCGTGGATCGTTGGGATGTACCGCGACGCCGGTGTCTCCGAGCATTGTCTCAGGGCGGGTTGTCGCCACGATGAGTTCTCCGCTACCATCGGCGAAAGGATAACGGAGGTGCCAGAGAAAACTCTCTTTTTCTTCATGTTCCACTTCATCATCGGAAATTGCGGTCTGCGTAGCGGGATCCCAGTTGACGAGATAATCGCCGCGGTAAATAAAGCCATCATCGTACATCTTTTTGAAGCAGATTCGCACCGCACGGCTTAATTGTTCATCCATCGTAAAACGGAGGCGGGACCAATCGCAGGAGCAGCCGAGTTTTTTGATCTGGCTCAAGATTTTTTCTTGCGATAGGTCTTTCCAAAGCCATACGTGCTGCAGAAATTCTTCGCGGCTAAATTCTTTGCGCCGTTTGCCGGTTTTGGTAAAAAGCTGTTGTTCGACGACGAGCTGGGTTGAGATGCCGGCATGGTCCGTTCCAGGAACCCAGAGCGCTTCAAAGCCCTGCATCCGTTTCCAACGGATCAAGATGTCCTGAAGGGTATCGACAAGCGCATGGCCCATGTGGAGGACGCCGGTGACGTTCGGCGGCGGAATGACAATGCAATACGGTTCTTTGCCGGAATTGGGGTCGGCTTTAAAAAAACCGCTCTCTTCCCAGAAGGAATACCACTTTTCTTCGACGAGTTTCGGATCGTACGACTTAGAGATCATAAGGGAATAATTATAGCGGGCCCAAGATTTTTAGTCGCCTGAAACTAAGTGCTGTGAGAAGAAGTCCATCGAGAACAGCCCCGGAGTTCAATTCCAGCTGTAGTTCTTTTTCCGTCTTGAGTTCGGTGTGGATGTATTCGAAAGGATCGAGCAATTGGCTTCCTTTCAGGTAGGCATTTTTGGCCCATAGAAAATAAATTTTTTGACTGCAGATCGGAGCCAGTGGGTAGGCGATGCCGAGCAGTTCAATCGAGTCGGACCAATAGCCAGATTCCTCGTGGAATTCGCGAAGGCCTCCTTTGAGAGGATCTTCGCCCTTCAGAAGACTTCCGCCAGGACAGCCGAGAAGATAAGTTCCCGTCGGGTGCCTATATTCGCGGTTGAGAACAACACGGCCATCCTCGGTTTCTCCGATGATGACCGTGGCGTCGGTGGGGAGGACGCCGTAAGAATAGAAGACCTCTTTTCCGTCTGCGCGCTGGATCCTATCTCGCTGTACATTGAAGTAGCCCGTAAAGGGGATTTCAGAATTAAGGATTTTTGGCTTTTCCATTTTTTTTCCCAATGATTTTGTAAAAGAGGTCGATCTGTCTGTAGAGTTCTTTTTTCTCCCACCAGAAAGCCCTTTCGATCCACCCTTTTTTGTCGTTAATGCGTCCTGTTAGGAAATGACTGGGGAGAGCAGGTGTCGCCGGATAGGGCGTGTCGAGAGCTTGGCCAAAATGAGAGAGTGCGGCGCTTTGCCCTTCTTGGGTATAGAGCCAGCATCCATAGGGGAAATGGAGTGGAGAGTTTTCTTCGGTGAGCAGATTCTTTTTGAGCTTCTTGATAAAGCTGCCAGCTTCCTTCCATTTTTTTTCGAGTAGGAAGCTCCACAATTCGAGGGCGGCGAACTCGGGCGTTTTTTTCTTGAGCTCTTCGATCGTCTCGCGCACCAGCGTTGGCTGAGATTGTTTGAGGGCGCTGCGCAGGAGATGGTAAAAAGTCCTCGTTTCCGCTTTGCTTTTTAAGGCTTTTTGAATCGAAGGTTCATTCGGTGGCAAAAGAGCGATCTCAATGCTTTTCTTATTCTCGAAAGAGAGCTTCACTTCTTTCAATAACTCCTTGACTTCTTCGTCCGCTTCCAATTCCAAAAGTGCGTGGAGTGCATTGCAAAGAGCGACTTCATTGGTAAGGCTTTTCGCAATCTCCACGAGGATTGGTATTTTTGCAAGCCAAAAGGCAAGCTGAATGGAGATTTCGACGAGAGAATCGGCGGGGCCTTCGATGAAGGGGAGAGGTTCCCAGTTCTCTTTGAGGCTGTCGATGAGATCTCGCGTGTCGGGATTATTCAAGAGATCAGGGATATGGCGGATCGCGAGGAGGATGATCCGGTAAGCGGCTTCCCGGTTATTGAGCGAGCTTTCGTGCATCCGATAGATGATGTGCTCTTTCAAGACAAAAAGGAGCGGATGACGGGGGAATTTTCGAAGAGCCAGTTCCAGGCATTTAGCCTCTTCTTCAGCGTCTCCCATCGCTTGATAAGTTAGAGATTTTCCGAGGTATTCGAGGGGCGCACCGGGAGTGCGATAGAGCTTTTCGAATTCCTTGAGCGCCAAATGGAAAAGCTTTTCTTGGGCCACCTCATTTTTTTCGAACTTTGCCTTCTCGAGAATCGTGAGTCCTGCGCGAAAAAGGGCGTCCCTCCCTTCCATACGGCCTGGAAAGCATTGACCGATGCGCCGATATTCTTCGAGCGCAATGTCGAAGAGGTTGTGGCTTAAAAAGGCGTTTGGAACGGCCAAGCATCCGACCATTACATTATGGCTGCCATCGTAGATTTTGCAATATTGGATTTCGAAACAGTCGTCTTTGGCCAGCACGCCGACGTGTTTGCCCGTCAGCGGGAAATGGCTGACGAACGAGAGCTTCAATTCTCCATCTAAGTAGAATTTAAGATGATCGTCGATTTTTTCGATCCGAATGCGATGCCATTCATTGGGATGCAAAAAGATTTTTGGCGCTTCTAGCACTTGTACGTTGCTGCGGAAGAGCTGGCAGCAGCGGTGGCTTTCCGAGCCAACCCAAAGTAGATACCCCTCTTCCAAACTCTCCCGTTCACCGGGTGCGGGTACGCTTAAAAGAAAGCCGATCCCATCCCCTTTCAATGAGATTTTCACCTTTGCATCGAGTCTCAAATTGGGTTCGAAAGTCATTTTTGAAATGGAAAGGGCCGCCCATTGGGTCACATCGAGGTTGTGTGTGATCGCCAGATGTTTGGCGAGAAGGACATTTTCCTGGAATTGCCAATCTTCTTTCTTTTTTAGGTTTAGCTCTCCGGCCAAAATCCATTCAGGTCGGCCTTCAATCGATTTTTTCAGCTCAACAATGAGTTCTTCAACAATCTGGAACCTTTCGAGAGGGGATTTCGCTAAACATTTCATCGAAATCGCTGCGAGTTGATGAGGGATTTCTCGATAGGGCGCCGCTTCGATCGGTCCTATGATTTGCTCGCTGTCTACCGCTTTCCGGAAAGACGCGATGGTCTTTCTTTGGAAAGGGAGCTGTAGGGCTAGAATCTGATATAAGATGACGCCGAGTGCGTAGAGATCTGTTTGGATCGAACTCGATTTTCCTTTGATCCTCTCTGGAGCCATGTAGGCGAGTGTTCCCGTGATCTTGCCAGGGCGTGTCAAATCCTCGTTCTCTTGCCTTATTTCTGGCAAGCTCTCATCGCTTTCCAAACTGTCGATAAA
>CAZFWE010000165.1:0-4333 GCA_964522685.1 uncultured bacterium
GGCAAATGCTCGTATCGTCCGGATGCGGAATATCTCTTTCGGACAGACCACTATTAAAATCGGAAACCAGAAGCTCAAAATCTTCGACCGGGAACGGACTGTCGTAGATTCTTTCCGATATCTGGATAAGGAAACCGCTTTAAAAGCGCTGCAAGCTTATTTAAAGACAAGCAAAGATAGAAAACCGAATATCGACAAGATTCTAAGATATGCGAAGAAGCTTAGAGTCGATTTAACCGCTTACGTTTCGGCGTTTACACTATGAAATCTGCAATCGAACAATCAATCAAAGAGAAAATCAAGCTGCTTGCCAAGGAGAGGGAAACAACCTTTGCAGAACTTTGGAGGAATTTGATTCTAGAGAGATTCCTGACTCGTTTAGCGCGTTCCCCGTACAAGGAGAAATTTGTTCTGAAAGGAGGAACCCTCTTGGCAAAATATATCCATCTTGGAAGGGAAACGCAGGATCTTGACTTCTTCATTCAAAAACTGTCGAATACCGAACAGTCTTTAAGGACTGTGTTGCAAGCGATTTGCGACAGCCAAGCCAATGACAGCTTTGTCTTCGAAGTGGCTAAAATCAAAATTCTCGATCATTCGCAGCTTGCATACACAGGCGCTGAAATTACGCTGCAGGTGTTGTTTGGCTCCACAAAAACAATCGTGCGGATGGATTTAGGATTCGGCGATCGTGTGGAGGCGATTGAGTATCTGATGGATTTAACTGCCACATCAAAAGGCCCCCTCTTTGAAAACAGGATCTCCCTAAATTGCTATCCCAAGGAATTCATTTTTGCAGAGAAATTGGAGACAGTTGTTTTCCGAGGAGGAGGCAACACCAGGATGAAAGACTTCCATGACCTTTATTCGCTGGTTCGGTTAGACGTTCTTGACGGTTCTCTTACAAAGAAAGCCGTTCAACTGGTCTTCCATCACAGAAAAACTCCTCTGAAGAAACTGCCCGTTGCATTCGGCAAAGATGCTTTTGAGACACTTGAGAAAAACTGGATTTCCTACCGTAGAAAAATCAAAGCAAAAAAAGGCGCTCTCAAACTACCTGAATCAATAGAGGATGTGATTTCAGTCCTGAACCAATGGCTTGAAGCAGTCGCCTTGCTATATCATCTATCCATTCCAGTACTTCCGGAGGAATATTTTTCACGGAAAGATTAGAGCTTTTTTTTCAGGAAAATATAAAAAAAAGTACCGAGGACAGGAGGAGAACCGGTAAGGTCTTTAAGATGAGGGCATCAGCGAGCAAAAACCTACCGGACTGAATCACAATAGCTTGCTGGGATGATTTATTTTTGGGCTAAATTCGCGGAATTTATTCCAAAGTCCAGCCAGAGCGAAGCAACCGGTTATCTCGGGCCACTTCTCGGAGTGATCAAGCCTTGGATTGGTTCTTCCATTTGAGGTTGGCAGCATGCCATCATCAGCAAGACTGGTAAAAGGAAGATTGCAAGAAACCCTGTTATATAAGGGTGTCTGTCTGTCCATTCTGCAAAACTAATTTTTTCTGTCCGATAGCTTACATTGATACTTTGAGGAAGGTGCCTTGCCATCTCCCGATCGCCTTGAAGAGTGATTGGGTTGTGAGAAAGATCCAGACGGTCAATCCGCCCTCGATACCGAGCTAGCTTTTGGCTCAATTCTCGAGCCCCCTGATCGTCGATTCGATTTCCACTCAAGCGGACTGAAGACTGAGAATTGCCGGCTGCAATGTCTTTAACAAGCTCTACTGCGCCACGAGAACCAATTTGATTGTTCTCTAATGAGATCCGAACATATGGAATGTCTCTAGCTATTGCAGCCAGCGTCATAGCCCCTCTATCGCCGATTTGATTGTCGCTTAGATTGATATAGGTTAACCTTCGGAGCCTTACGTTATCGGATCGAATTGCGGCTGCAATCCAATCAACGGCGATGTCATTCAATCCTGTTCTTGAGAGGCTTAAACTCGTTACGCAGCGCCCATTCATCCAATTTGTTAAAGACTGAACTTGATTCACATTGAGTTTTTGAGATATACAAACGCTAAATTCATTATCTTGAGGTTGATAAGCATTAATCTGATTAAAATTATCAATGTAGATTCTGTTGTTCATAAATAACAAATTTTTATTTAAACAGAATGATTTTGTCAGCATCATGAATAGAAGTCAAGTTGACAAAGAATATTTGCGTTAATAATCAAGCGTAGCAAACTTTGCCAAACGACTGGAGCCCTTACCGAGTTGAAAAGCCCTAGATTCTGCCTATCATTAGCTGCCTTATTATTTACTGGGATTGGTAAAAAATCATTCTTTGAAAAAAAAGATCTTCCCTGAAAAAGGGCGTTTCGGTTAAATTCTCCGTTGCATTCCTCATTTTTTTTACTCCAAAGGCTAAGAATATGAACCTTCCTTCCGACTCTCACGAACAAACCCCCGAAACTGAACCGGTCGCTGAGAAGCCTGACCAAAAGTCAGAGCAGAAACCAGTCGACAAGAAGGAGATGAGTAAAGAATTTTGTGAATTTACCGAGAAATTGGCGCTCCTTCCTACTCCCGAGGAGAAGGTCGCTCACGGCCTCGCCTACATGCGCTCTTCAATTTCTCAGGAAGGAACGCCTCGATTCAGAGAATTCTGGGAAGCTAGGAAAGTGGTTCTCCCTTGTTTCAAGGAAAATATCAATTCTTCCATTCGGTCCAATTTGTGGGGTGAATACGTTGATCTAACTGTTGAAGCGCGTAGGCTAAAGGAAATTCTTGAAGAGCAAAGCGCATTTGCAATGGAGCAGATCGATTTGGCTGTCGCCGCATTAGAAGCGGATATCGGCAATTTCCAAGAGATTTTGAGCTCTGGAGGGGTTATTGAATTCCCCACGGAATCCCCAACAATTCAGGAAAAATCCGAAAGTTACAACCTGATTCAACGCGAACTTAACCTTCTCAATACGCTGGCAAGCCGCCTGAACGGCCTTCGAAAGGAAGTCATCAAGACCGACATGCGCATGCGTTTTAAGACGAAGTTTTTTAAGCGTTTATCTGAGATCGGCGATCACATATTCCCCAAACGCAAGCAATTGATCGACCAAATTTCGCAAGAATTCCAAAAAGACATCGACCAATTCGTCGACCGCCACTTCCAAGGCGACCAAGTCGTCGGAGCTCCTTACTTCGCACTTCGCGAAGAGATCAAGGCTCTCCAGGGGATGGCGAAAATTTTGACCCTCTCAAGCGGCGTGTTCAACAGGACAAGGCTGAAGCTCAGCGAATGCTGGGATAAGATTAAAATTCTCGAGAAAGAGCACAAAAAAGAAGTCAATGCGAAACGGCAAGTATCGACCGACAATCGTGCTCTCATTGAAAAGAAGATCGAGGAACTCTCCGGATGTTCCGCGGAGATGGCGCTTTTTGATCTCGACAAGGCTATCGAAGAGATCTCCAAAGAGATGCGCGATATCGAACTCCATCGACACGATGTCTTTGCTTTGCGCGATTCTCTAGCGGCTCTGCGCTCGCCGCATTTAGCGGCTCAAGAGGAAAAAGCGAAAGCCTTCGAAGAAGCCGAGAAAGAAAAACTTCGTCTGAAGCGAGAAAAGGTCGATCAGATCAAAGAGAAAATCGCAAATCTTCTGAAAGGCGACCAAGAGCTGGGCTTCGAGGCTTTAGAAGAGACATTCAACGGATTGAAAGAAGAGATTAAGCAGCTCGGCGTGAGCAAGATGGAACAGCAGCAATTCGACCGTTCGTTCCGTCAACTCAAAGATCTTTTAGCCGAAACCAAAGAGCGGAGCCTTTTGAATTTGAGCGAAGACGATCGCAACGCACTCGGCAGCTTGCGCATAGTTCTCGAAGAGAAGAAGAAGAGGCGCCAAGAGATCAAGGAGCAGGTCGAATTCTATCGCCGCGCCCTCGGCAGCTCAAACCTCGATTTCGAAAAAGGGATGCAGTACAGCGAGCAGATGGAACAGGAGCGGGAGCTTTTGGATAGAACGAATAAGGGCATTGAAGAGATCGAGCAGAAGATCGCCCAACTTGAAAGCTAGTACTCCAAAGAAACTTCACTTTTTTGATCTGGATCGGACCCTTTTCGTCAAAAACGTCAGCTTTGCATTCTATTTCTATCTGCTGAAACAGGGGATCGTCCCAATATCTTCTTTAATAAAGATCATTCCTTTGTATATTCAGCGGCCTTCGCTTGAACAGATCCACCGCGAAGTCTTTCGCCATGTCCTCAAAGGGCTTTTATTCTCCGATTTGAACGATAGCGCCGCTCAATTTCTAAAAGAAGTAATGGGCAAGCTCTTATGTCCTCGTATTTTTTCCTATGTCGAGCGCGCAAAAAA
>CAZFWE010000166.1:0-4320 GCA_964522685.1 uncultured bacterium
ATTTCTATAACCAATTTTCTCTAAAAGCAGGTAAATATTTTTAGTTCACACATTTCAATTCGTCTTGAGGGATAAGTTTACCGAAGTGTGTGCTTGATAGTTCCTTAGATGAAAATTTTAAATTCAATAAACCACTCATTTGCTCTAAAACGCATCCTCCAAGCATCGCCGGCCACGTCAATCGCAGATCCACTAGCAACTCTTTGGTATCGAGGTCCTTTAAAATGACCTGCATTAAACCAGCGATACCCTGTTCCTACTGCCCAATTGTTTTTGTGGCTGTATTCAAAGCCTGCAAGAAGTGTGTAAGTAAAATTTTTGCGAAGCGTGTATTGATTTTCCGCAGAAAAACTTTCGTAAGGGGAAGAATTCCCGGTAGGAGGAAGTCCTGTTGTTCTATAGTTCGTTATCAGAAGATTGCTAATACCGAACCCTGCACCTATTATTGGATAGATCGTTCCGCAACCAATAGACCAATTAATACGAGGGATACCACGTCCGAGAAGATTTGCCGACAAAAGAATAGGTGTGACATTGAGATCAAATTTTCTTGTGTAAGATCCACCACCGGTCGTGGGAGTTTGGAATTTTCTATATTCAAAAGTTGAACGGTTAGAAATATTGACTTCTAGATCCACTAAATGAACGAGTTCGTAACCTATGCTTAAGCTGGCAATAGGACAATTTCCTAGTTTTGAATTATAGCCTTGAATCGCTGAATTCCAAGGTGGAGAGGGGGCTACGATGTTGGCCGATTCAGACAATGAAATGCCCGAACCAACTTTAATATAGAAAGAATAATCCTGGGTTTGGCTGTAACAGGCGGTGATGCTCAGAAGAATGAGTGCCAGTAAAGATAAGGGAGCAAAGAAGCTCTTCATAATGTTCCTTTTTAGAAAATCGTTCCGATCCTTGAAAATTGAAAATAGATTTTTCCGCCATCGGATGAAACAATTAAGTTAAACGTTTGTCCAAAAAGGGGAGCAAATCCGACCTTTGTCGTTACCACCACTGTGCATTCAGTAACCATGGAGTGGATGATACTGTCTAGTTCTAAGTTGATTAATGTTGTTGGTGTAAACCAAGTGACTATTAGCCCATTATCAGCAGACAAATAATTGGATATATCTGTATAGATTCCGTCTTCAGTTTGCATAGATAAAAAAGAGGCGGAGCATGTTCCAACTTTTATATTATTCACATCGTAGATGGATGCTCTTCCTGCAAGGTAGCTCGAAGCTATTGTTGAACTATCTACAGATACATTAGATGTTGGTATTTCAATAAAACTTTCTGCAAAATCGGCGATATTCAGATAATACGTTATTGTTTCCGGCTCGTTGTAGTTAATACCATATAAAGATTGCGAATGACAGGCTAATCCTACAAATAGTAATAAAAGGATCGTTGAGTAACCATTTTTAAAGGAATTGAGCAGCCTTAATCCAGCATCTTGTTTGATCAACATCTTAGGGGTCTCCGTTCCACACTTGAGGCGATTTCGTTAAAACTTAGCTTGATCGCAATTATTTATCTAAATATTTTTTTGCACTGCAGCATGATTTTAATTGCTCTTCCTTCCATCTTTAGCCCAGTCTAGAGCTGGAGACCTCGACTTTACAATCCTTGAATATTTGACCAAAGCCGAAAAAAACCGTTAAAGACGATCACACATCTATTAGACCTCTTTTGAAACTCGCTTTGCTTGAAAAAATTGAAGATTTTTGAGCAGATTTTTCGAAAAATTTTGCGAAAAAGATGCCAAAAATGGCAATTTTGGCAAGCAAATGGAGTTTCGAAAGAGGTCTATTAAATTTTGAATCAGGACTACTCGGCGTATCGGGCAAGACATCCGATGTGAAAATACTGCTGAAAGAAAAAGATCCAGCTTGCTGCCTGGCCATTGACCTTTTCTGCCATCGCATCGTAAAAACGGCCGGCACCCATCTGAAGCCAGGAGAAAAACGGGCGATCACAGCCCCTCTTCTTTTGCCGAAGTATTTGCCATCGGTGCAGATGAAGATTCCTCTTCATCGCGCCCGAAGTTCTCTCAGCCTCACGCTCTACGAAGTAAGCGAGAATCTTTTCTTTTTCTTTCGGATTGAACTTGTCGCTGTAAAACTTCAAGCCCACTGCCAAAAACTTATTCACGAAAAAGATTTACGAGAAATCGACGTAACTGAGATACAGAAAGGCATCCAATCAACAAGCATTTTATGACACCTTTATTTTCTCACTCAAAAGTCAATTTTGCCTTTAACCAGTGTGCTCTTCCCCAACAAAAAGAACTGACCAAAGATCAGATCCAGAAGATTCGAGAAATTCTCGCCTGCCTTGCGCTTAGGGACCGCGATCAATTATTGCTTCTTATCCGGCAACTTAAAAGTTCCGCTATTTCGAATAAGGAATTAGATAATGCAGTCAGAAACCTCGAGAATAGTGCTGAAAATGCAATAACATCAGCCGTCGAAGCGATCTGCGCCGAGTTCAATATCTTTGTTCCAGTATACCAGACTCAGCCATAGACTTGGCCGAGTCTGATATAGAGCACCCTTTCAATTAATCGCCTTTTTGTTTATGGGATGAGAAAATAGGCGTAATAATTTCAATGCGCTTTCGAAAAATAAAATTTTTTGGGGCGATCATAGTGGGGCTTACCGCTTGCCTTCCCATTCCTAAGCAAGATTTACCACACCAGGATCCCTCTTGCCATTTGGAAAATTCAACAGCAGAAGCACTTGCCGACGGATCGTTTCAGTTCGGCGCCTTTCCTAGCCGGAAGTGGTGGAAAGAATTCGGAGATCCGATTTTGAACGATTTAGAAGAATCGGCCCTCAAACTCAGCCCTACATTGAAACGAGTGGAAGAGAGGCTGAAGGCGGCGATGGAAGTCGTTACGGAGAAAAAAGCAAAGCTCTATCCAGAATTCAATTTTGATGGAAACACAAATTATGAGCACTTCAGCCAATTTGGCTTTTTCCGTACAGTTGCGCCGACAGTCCCTGCCGTAGTCAATGACATTACATTGAATTTGTCGTTCAGCTACGAATTCGATTTTTGGGGCAAAAACCGGGCGATTTTCCATGCGGCGATGGGGAGCCTGGCGGCGATGGCCGCAGAAAGGCTACAAGCGGAGCTGATCCTGACAACATCGATTGCCTATTCCTATGCCGAGTTGCAATATTTATTGTATTTACGAAAAATTCTGGAGCAAAAAGAGGACAACCTCAAGGCAATCCTTCTCATCCGCGCAAAACGGGAAAAATATGCCCTCGATACGATCATGGAATCACTGAAGGCTCGCTCGGAAGTATTGGATATCCAAGTCGAGCTTGTCGATCTCAATCAGAAAATCAAGTTGCAGATTCACCGTTTGAAAGCGCTCTCCGGCCTCGGACAAGACGGCGAGCTGGCCATCGAATTCCGGCCGCTAAATCCTCTCCGGGTTTTTATCCCTGACAAACTCTCTCTCGATCTGATCGGCAGGCGCCCTGATTTAATCGCGCAAAAAGCCAGGGTCGAAGCGGCCTCATTCCAGGTTGGTGCTGCAAAAACGCTCTTTTATCCAAACATCAATTTAACCGCTATGGCCGGAGTCGAAACGATCCATTGGAATAAGGTATTGAAAATCCCAAGCTTCGACGGATCTTTAGAGCCGGCAATCCACCTTCCGATCTTTACAGCGGGCAGGTTAAAAGCTCAGTGGAAAGAAAAAATTGCCGAATTTAACGAAGCGGTTTTCGGATATAATGAACTCATTTTACAAGCAGCTCAAGAAGTAGCTGATCAGCTCACAGCGATCTCTCTTTTGCAAAAAGAGATCGGAGTGCGACAAGCTTCACTCGATATCGCAATGGAACTGGAAAGAGTTTTAGAGCGGCGCGTCGAACATGCACTTGAAGACCAGATTGGGCTTCTCAAAGCAGACAACAAAGTTCTCGATACAAAATGGAGGCTAATAGAGCTCGAATATAGCAAGCAGCTTGCGAACATCCTCTTGATCCGAGGGCTCGGAGGAGGTCTCTATGACTGACGAAAAAAAGACTTCCAAGAAAGCTAACGCGATTTGGATTGCTACTGCCGTTTTCGTCTTGAGTGGCCTTTGCTACTGGATGTATTGGCTCGGAATCGGGCAATACTATGAGAGCACCGACGATTCGTATGTGAACGGCAACATGATCATGCTGACGCCGCAAATCGACGGCATCGTAACGACGATTTTAGTGGATAATACTCAACTCGTAGAGCCAGGCCAGCCGCTGATCGAGCTCGATAAACACGATTATGAGATCGCCCTTGAAAGGGCTAGAGCCGATCTCG
>CAZFWE010000167.1:0-4308 GCA_964522685.1 uncultured bacterium
TTTCATCGAGAGCAGGAGTTGTTCAGAACGCAAACGGTAATCACTCGGGAAGAGAATGAGATCGATTTGTTAGATGATCAGCTTTTAAAAATCAAAGAAGCTCTTAATTTAATGAAGGAGTTGTTGTATACACAAATAACCCATCGCAAAGTTAACGCAAAATCAACGCATCGTTGATCGCTTCTTCTGTTATGTAAACAGGAAGAATCGAAAATACCTTTGGCCGCTTCACCGTCACAAGCTTCAAAAAGACAACAATTTAGAGAACGTTCGACTATATTTTACGAGCTAGAAACTTTCGAACTTTCTGGTCAATTACTGCCAATTCCTGTTCTATCGCAGCAGCGTGATCTCCATAGGCTCCACTTTTAACCGGCCACCAGACTCTTCCGTGAAGCTCAAATCCGTGGTTTTCATATTTGACTCTATGACTAGCCAAATGCAAAACACCCATCTTGTCGTATACGAGTTTAAATCCATCCGGGTTGACTAAATAACCATTTTTTAATGACTTCATTAGATCGCGGGCAGGCACATAACCGGTGAAATCACCTTGCCCATTTGCAGGTACGAGAATGTATTCTAGTCCATTTTGGTCTTGTGAAGTAGTATACCCAAACTCGTCCCCGCTCGGTAAAGGACAATAACGAGTTCCTGAAATAGGCCCAAAAAATCCAGCTACTACATGATCTCTTCGCCAAGTAGAAATCCCAGAATCCAATTTACTTCCTTCCATTGTTGGAACGTTCCCGCTGGTAAGGGGAGCAAATGCCCATCTACAATACAGCCAAGAGGATCCATCGTAATATCCGATGATTTTTTTTTCGATTTTTCCATTAGCTTTCATTCGCTCCACAATCCGAGCTTTGATATTATCAGAGTTTGGATGATAATCGGTATAAATCTTTAAATTAGGCAATTGTCTTAAGAAAAGGGCTTCTGCATTTGCTGCAGTGGCTTGAATATCTGGATTAACAGGTTGAGGAGCTGCTGGATTTGGCTGTATTCCTAATCTTTCTTCCAGTTGCTGTTGAAGATTAATAACAGCATCAGTCAAATTACCAACATCATCTCTCAAATCATCAAGATCCTCAGCAATAGCATTGATTCTAATAAATGGATTAGGAGGAAGATTGGGTGGAATGGCCATTTTATTGCCTCTGTATTTGATCGTTTCGAAGGTTTGCGATTTTTGCTTGAAGTGCAAGGTGTGCTGCTTTACGTGCAATATGACGTTCATCCAAATTTGCAGCTTTTTGTTCATCTGTTAAGTCATTCCAGTTAGCTGGCGCCCTTCCTACAGGATCTGGTGGTGAATCTACAGGAATTCCCTGTCTATTATCTTTGGAAATGAGGCAAGAATGAATAATCGAGCCAAGTAATACTCCGGTAGCTCCAGCAGCGAAACCAACAAGCGCGGCGAGTGGTCCAAAAATAATTCCTAACGCTAAGCCAGTGATTAATCCAAGACTAATTCCTGCAACCGCTATCCCACAATATGCTTTATTCTGAGATACAGTCGCATTTTGTATAGGAGGCTCAATCGGAAGTCTTTGATTTGAAATATCTATCATTCTATTGTCCTTGTATTTGATTATTTCGAAGGTTTGCGATTTTTGCTTGAAGTGCAAGGTGTGCTGCTTTACGTGCAATATGACGTTCATCCAGATTTGCAGCTTTTTGTGCATCCGTTAAGGTCATTAAAATTTATGGGGGCTTGGTCTGCTTCTACAACTGCGTCTCTAGGAGGATCATTTATAATTGCTACAGGCGCAGGAATTAGCGCCGGCTGTAGTGCTCGCGCAACCTCTTCCGCTGCTTGAATTGGCGATGCCGGCACTTGCATAGGCCGAGCTTGATATTCCTGTGCAGGAAGAGGAGCTAGAAGCTGTGGCTGTACTACGATTGGCTGAGCAGAGCATTTATTTTTCGAAAACTTTAGATAGGCAATCCCACCGACGACCCCACCCGCTTGAACGAGCATTCTTGTCTGTCTTGTATCGAACGAATAACTTGGTTCTGTAGTAGCGAGCCAAGTTTCATGAATAACAAAACCCATCCCAAGAGCTTTTAATCCCGCTTCACCACATTCTGATACAATGTTTTGCACTGTTTCATTGGCAATGACGTGATGAGCTACTCTTCCCACTTGCTGAACTGTGCCTGCTATTGTGACATCGCAGCCGATCCTAAGCGCATTCACCCCGGCGATTAGGCCGATGACCCGAAAGGCAAAACCGGTATTTTCAAGGATGCAGAAAATAGGAGACGAAAATGCAGACATTCCCACGCAGACTAAGGCTTGCGGATTCTCGAAAAGCATCGAGGCTGCAAGGCTGGAGACAGCGACTACACCAGTGTATCCAAATTCAGTGCCTTGTGTAATTTTGTGCCACACTGCCTTTCCAGAGGTCTTTAGGTAGCCGTCAAAAGTTCTAATCACTGCAGCTAAATCTTCATGCAGAATCCTTCCGCCTGTTTTTAGATCTCGGTATGCAATTTGTGCTCCATCGGCAACTTCGAGGTGAAGAGTCTCGATTCCATCCCTTATATCCTGGTGAAGAACTCTGATTCCATATTCTGCTACATCCGCGAGATCTCTTCCATCTTGATGAACAGCTTGAATGCCGTTCCTAAGTTCAACCGTTAGCTCTCTGACGCCGCCTCTTGCATCTTCACGAACAACTCTTACTCCGTTTGTGATCGCTCGAGCCACAGCTTCTGTGTTTTCGATTCCTCGATTCGCCAGTCCTTCTAGTCTCTCTTCCCAGTTTCGATTTCCAAGGAGGCGATCTAAACCTCTTTCTACGGGTCTCACAATTGGATTTATGATTGCAGTAGGAGCTCCAACAATAAAGCTTCCAATTGTCGTTATACCTGTCCAAAGTGCTGATATCATAAAAAATTTTCTAAACTTTCATTAATTGTCAAAAATTATACAAATTCATTTAAAATAGGTCAATAAGTTTGTCCAAATTATAAGGACAAAGTTGTAATCTCACTTCCCTTTGTACTGGACAAAAAATAATTTCATGTAGCGCAAGTTCTTAGTGGTGAATACATAAAGTTTCTTGCAACTTCTTGATGTATTTCATTATATCTCGCTGATTGATTGCCAACGAAATATGATCACCCTTCAGAGAGCTCTTGCCACTAACTTATTTTTTGTCCAGTACAGAGGTCACTTCCTCACCTTCAAGACACAACAATACTTTTCGGTTATCAAGTATTGAATAATATTAAAAACTTATGGATGCCGAATTTTAGACTTGTCCTCTAAGAGACATTTCTCTTGTATTATAATGATTTAAAATAATATTGAGATGATTTGCTGCGTCGGCTCTGCAGCATCTTTTTTGTCTTCGCTCGCGCCTTGTTCTCGAACAATGGCCACTCGCTCCAGAACAAAAAATCTGCGCAGCCTTCTTACATATTCTCTCAATATTATTTTAAATCACTATACTACTCATCACAGATCGAAGTATTTTCAGCGATGATCTCATCGATCATCGCATCGACCCCTTCAAGCTCTTTTTCATAGACATCGCTTACATAGATTGGCTTAGATGTCGACTCTTGCGGCAATCTTTGGCCTGATCTTCCGTGCGTATCGACTTTTGCCGTCATGGAAAGGCCTAAAATCAGAGGAAATACCTTCAGCTCTTCCGCATTCAAACAGATCTTCACAGGGACTCTCTGGACGATCTTAATCCAGTTGCCGGTGGCATTTTGCGGTGGAAGAATCGAAAATACGCTTCCCGTTCCTGGATTGAGGCCGACTACCCGGCCGTGGAATTTCTTCCATCGGCCATACATGTCCGAATACAGCTCAACTGGCTGGCCGATTCGCAAATTCTTCAAATTCACTTCGCGGAAATTGGCGTCGACCCAGATTTGATCAAGAGGGACGAGAGAGAGGAGGGGATCGGAGGCTTTTACCCATTGGCCGAGCTGCGCTTTTCGGAGGGTGATGATCCCGTAGGTTGGAGATCTGACAGTGCATCGGTAGAGTGCCAGGAATGTTTTCCGGAAATTCGCTTTGGCTTGGACTACTTTCGGATGGGCGTCGACGGTTGTATTCTCCACTTCGGCCATTGCGCCCAAAAGCTCTTTATCCGCTTCGGCTAGCCCTGCAAAGGCCGCGGAGAGAGTCGTTTCGCTGTGCTCGAAATCTTCTCGCGATACGGATGCATCCGACACCAGAGCTCTTCGGTGCTGATAATCGAGCTTTGCCCGCAAAAGAGCTGCCTCAGCGACCTTTTTTTTGGCCTCGAGCTGCTCTACGCGGAAGAACATCTGGCATACTGA
>CAZFWE010000168.1:0-4289 GCA_964522685.1 uncultured bacterium
TTTCATCCTCGGCAACCGATCGCTGAATTTCTGGCTAACTGCTCTCTCTGCTCACGCATCCGATATGAGCAGTTGGCTCTTTCTAGCTTACCCCGCGCTTATCTTCACCACGGGACTGTTCTCCGCTTGGGCCGCAATCGGCCTCGTCGTCTTCATGTTCCTCAATTGGCACCTGATCGCACCCCGAATTCGCATTGCGACAGAACAGTCGAATAGCTTAACGCTCAATTCCTATTTCGAATCGAGATTCGCGGATACTTCCGGAATTATCCGAATTGTTTCAGCCACGATGTCGGTGTTTTTCTTCACCATTTATATTTCTTCTGGCCTTATCGGTCTTGGAATCTTGGTTGAATCTCTTTTCAACTTGAACTATTTGATCGGCATTTCAATCGGACTTGCTATCGTTGTGATCTATGTTTTTGCAGGAGGATACCGCACCGTTGCATACATCGTCCTGTTCCAAGGCTTTTTCCTACTCGGAGTCATTGTCTTCATCCCCGTGCTGCTCCTCATTCAAATCGGAGGAATTGGTCCTGTTATGGACGTCGCGAGAGCGAAACATCTAACGACGACTCTCATCCCTGACTCCCCTCTCACTTTTTGGCACATGTGCTCAGCCTCGCTCGGATGGGGCCTGGGATATTTTGGACAGCCTCATATCATCACGAAATTTATGGGTATTCGCCAAGTATCCGATATGCGAAAGGCTAAATACGTAGGAATCAGTTGGATGACCATCGCGTTATTCGCGGCCACCTTCGTCGGCCTCATCGGAATTTATACTTTTCCCCAAGGTCATAATGATCCTCAGCAAGTAATTCTCGATATTGTTAAGAGCACTTTGCCTCCAATCTTCGCAGGTCTTGTCCTCTGCGCGATCTTAGCAGCAACGACAAATGTGATGGCCGCTCAAATTCTCGTTGTTGCATCCAACCTTTCGGAAGATTATTACAAAAAACTTTTCCGCAAGCTCGCCACTCCGAAAGAACTTTTGCTCGTCTCAAGGATCAGCGTCGTATTGGTCGCTCTCATTGCATTTGGGATTGCCTACTTTAAAATTTCGACGATTTACACTCTGGTTCTTTACGCATGGTCTGGGCTCGGCGCCTCTTTTGGCCCCCTCATCATCTTGTCCCTTTTTCTGAAAACCAGCATCAATCGATACGGTGCTTTCGCCGGTATCTTGATCGGGGGACTGACTGCGATCATTTGGGACCACTTCGCAAAACACCACAACTGGGACATCCCCTCCATGATCCCGGGATTCCTATTTAGCATGATCGCAATCCTGGGAGTCTCTTACGCCACGCAAAAACAAACCACTTTCTCCGAGACATAAATGAATAAACGACCTTTTTTGCTCATCACTAATGACGACGGAATTTCCGCAAATGGCCTCCGCCACCTTTGGGCATCGGTGCGCCACTTCGCAGATGTCGCCATCGTCGCACCTCTCCACGAAAAATCGGGAAGCGGCCTTTCCATCACTTGGTCAAAGCCCCTGATGACGCAAGAAGCTTCCTGGGAAAACACTCCCGCCTGGAGCATTAGCGGGACTCCCGCCGACTGCGTGAAATTGGCTCTTAGCGTCCTTTTAGAAAAACGCCCCGATATGGTCATTTCCGGAATCAACAAGGGATCCAACGCCGGTCGCACAGTTCTCTATAGTGGAACCGTCGGCGGCGTGATCGAGGGGACCCTCAAAGGGATTCCAGGGATCGCATTTTCATTTTGTGACGAGGAAGCTCCCCCTCTCTCAGCCACTCAACAATACATTTATCCACTCATCAGACATTTTTTAGAACATCCCCTCCCCCACGGGTCTCTCTTGAACGTCACATTTCCCTTGAATGCGAAAGATTCGATCAAAGGCTTTAAATTGACAAAGCAAGGGTGCGGCTGCTGGCTCGAATCTCCTGATAGACGGACCCATCCAGAAGGAATGAATTATTATTGGCTCGGCGGCAAGTGGACCTCCGCTGACGAACATCCCGAAAGCGATGTCTATTGGCTGGATCAAGGCTACGTGACCGGCGTCCCTCTCCATGTTGCCGAACTGACCGATGTCACTGTTTTATTGAAGCACAAAACTATAATCGAGCAGTCCCTTAACGGCTTAACAGAGCAAGGGCCTCATCCTGTGCACTCTCCATAAGCTCACGACATCCAGGCATTTCATAAAGACGAGCCAGTTCTGTAAATAATTGATCGCTCGGAGCCGAGGGCTCTATATCTATCGCCTCGGGAAACCCTCTGACTTGCAAAATAAGTTCCGCAATCCTCAAATAACTTTTCTTCACTTTTGGCAAATTGCGCTGCAGATCATCCTTTGTGTCAATTTTGTGCAGCAGCGTAGCGAGTTTGAGCGTTTCTGCCTCGCCGACAACGCGCAAGTCGGAGATCGACGAAGGACCGCAAGCGGTCAAGAGTAAAAGCAGAATAGCGATAAATAGACCTCTTTCGAAACTCGCTTTGCTTGAAAAGATTGAAGATTTTTGAGCAGATTTTTCGAAAAATTTTGAGAGCATATGTGAACATATGGTCGAAAAATTTTGCGAAAAAGATGCCAAAAATGGCAATTTTGGCAAGCAAATGGAGTTTCGAAAGAAGTCTAATCTCATAGCAGCTCTTCAAAGGGGATATCGAGAATTGGATAGGAGTTCCATTGGGGATCTTCAAAATGCCACCATTCCGTGTCATTCGCCCGATCGACCAAAAAACCGGCGCTTTCCATTGCCGCTTGGAGGCACTCTCGATTCTCAAGCCTCTCCGGCTCACAATCCTTGAATTTCCGATGCGCCCACTCTGAAAAATCGTCGAACCTAGAGGGCATTGGCAATTCTATCCCCTCCTCATCGATCAATGTCAGATCGACGGCAGCCCCTCGGTTGTGCCTCGAACCCACCGCTGGATCCCCCACATAGCGCGGGTCAGGAACCAATTCCCAAAATTTTCTTTGCACAGTCAAGGGCCGGTAGGCATCATAAATCTTTAGAGCTAGCCCTTTATTTTTCAGCGCAAACTGGACTTTTTTAAGTCTTTCGGCAACTTTTCTTCTGAGAAATGCCACAGCGGCCGGTGGATAAACGGCTTTGCCGGTAAAATTCCGAGCAGTCGCATAGACCAAATCCTCCGCAATGCCGGGAATGATCCTTTGTAGGCAGACGAGATCGTGTTCCATAGCATTCGTTATACAAGATTTATGTATTTCTTGCGAAAAATCTTGTGAGAGAATAAGATGGAACCTCACTTTACTTTGGGCGCATAGCTCAGTTGGTAGAGCGCCTGTCTTACACACAGGTGGTCATAGGTTCGAGTCCTGTTGCGCCCAACGCCTTTGTAAGGTAAGATAGATTTATTCTGCGGGAGTAGTACAATTGGTTAGTGCGCCGCCCTGTCACGGCGGAAGTTGCGGGTTCGAGCCCCGTCTCCCGCGCACTTTTAGATTTCTGTTTATATATCTCTTTTCACTGTACAAACACCCGACCGCAGTATATAATTTTTTGTAGGTGATCCTATGGCGCATTCTCATTCTCCTTCCAAGAAATTTTCCCAACACTTAATCAGCTATTTCGGCATAGCGGTCGGCGCTTTTTTCGCGGCAATCGCTCTCCGAATGTTCTTGATCCCCAATGATTTAATCGACGGCGGAGTCCTCGGCATTTCGATGATTCTCGGTAGATTGTATGGAAGCCATTATATTTCGCTCTTTCTGATTATCATCAACATCCCTTTTATTTACCTCGCATGGCGCTTCATCCGGAGAACGTTCGTCCTTCAAATGTTCGTCGCGATCCTCTTTTTCGCATTCTTCCTGAGGATCTTAGCTGAGCTTCCCGCATTTGACTCAGATCCTCTCGAAGCAATCGTCATCGGCGGCGCAATGTTGGGCGCCGGAGCGGGGTTTATCATCCGCCATGGCGGATGCACAGACGGCACTGAAATTCTGGCGATTTTGATCAACCGCAAAAAAGGATTTACTGTCGGCCAGGTGATCTTTTTCATCAATATCTTCATCTTCGCGGCCTACGGATGGATTTTCGACGACTGGCACATCGCGCTCAGATCCCTGATGCTCTATCTTGTTGCGTTCAAAATGATGGATCTCGTAATCGCTGGACTCGAAGAATTGAAATCAGTGCTCATCATGTGTGCAAAACCCGATAAATTGAGCAAGATTATAACGCACGAGCTCGGCTTAGGTCTCACCTTCATCAAAGGCAAAGGCGGCTATTCCGGAGAAGATCGCGATATCTTGTTCATCATCGTCGAGCGCCTCGATCTCG
>CAZFWE010000169.1:0-4260 GCA_964522685.1 uncultured bacterium
CATCGGTATGGCTGCTGCTGAACTCTCCCACAAGAAAGCCGCGGCCACTGCCACCGGGTTCGCCGGTTGTTTCGCCTATCTGGGAGCCGCTGCCGCGGGAGCTCCTCTCGGCGCAATCACCAAGCATTGGGGATGGGATAGTTTTCTCACCGCTCTTTTTATTTGCGCCGCCGCCGCCGCACTTCTTCTATTACCTTTGTGGTCCGTAAAAACCAATCCTAAAGAAGAAGCGGAAGCAACAGCTTCGGTATAACTTTTAAAGTATAAACGTCTTGGAAGGTTGGCCTGCTATTTCTCTGACTAGGCGAGGAACTCCGTACCCTGAAAGATGTTCTTGAATATACCGGATTAACTCCCGTCCTCTCTCTTCCGAGACGAAGAAATGGCCGGCTCCATCGACCGGGTCGAGCTGATGGAGATAATAGGGGATCACTCCCGCGTCGACAAGGGATTCAGAGAGCTGTAAAAGCGTTTTTTCATCGTCGTTAACTCCTTTTAGTAGCACCGATTGGTTGAGGATCTGGATGCCGCGGGTAGATAGACTGCGTAGGGATGCGATAATATCGGAATCGAGTTCTTGGGAATGATTGCAGTGAATGATGAAATACATCTGTTTTTTAATGCCGCTTAGAAGTTCGAGCAAGGAACAGTCGATCCGCTCTGGAATTCCGATCGGAAAGCGGGTATGAAAGCGGATTCGCTGTATATGAGGAATGGAATTGAACGCAAAGAGGAGTTGCATTAAAGAGGCGTCGCTGAGAGAAAGTGGATCGCCACCGCTTAAAATAATTTCTTTGATATCCGTATGGGTTCTTAAATATTCGATTTCCGCTTTGTAATCGGTGGTAGAACTTTCATAGGGAAAGTTTTGGCGGAAGCAGTAGCGGCAATGCATTGCGCAGGCCGAGGTGACCAGCCAGAGTGCTCTCCCTTTGTATTTATGGAGGAGTTTTTTTTCTTTTCGGAAAGAGATGTCGCATACGGGATCTGTCACAAATCCCGGCCAAGTTAATTCTTCTTCCACCAAAGGGACAAATTGTCTGAAAAGCGGATCATTCAGATCGTTTTTGGCCATTTTTACTGCAAGACGCCGCGGGAGATTTAAAGCGAAACGAGGAGCTTTGAGAAGTTTTCCTTTATTTTCTTCCGAAATCTCTAAAAACTCGGCCAATTCTTGGATAGAAGTAAAATTTTCTCTTTGAATTTGACGCCAAAGAGCGGGTTTAATGATAGAGAGGGTCATGAGGACGACTATTTTAAGTCATTGAGCAGGGGCTGTCAATAGCAGGTTCGAAAGGGTTTGTTTGCCTCTCTCCTGGATCTGTTTTTTAGTGAGAGTGAAGCGGGTAATATTGGCTCCGAGTGCGGTGAGCTTGGCTACGTGATCTTCATAGCCCCGGTCGAGAAAATCGACGTTCGTGATGTAGCTCTCTTCTGTTGAAAGGAGCGCGGCCATGACGTAGGCAAAACCAGCCCTTAAATCGGGAATGGAAATTTCTTTGGCCTTCAGAGGCGTGGGGCCTTTGACGACGAGACTATGGTGGTGGTTGTTGGACGCAAATCTGCAGGTCTTTCCTCCAAGGCATTGCGTAAAAAGAGCGATATCTGCCCCCATTTCCTTGAGCATGTGGGTGTAGCCGAAGCGATTTTCATAGACCGTTTCGTGAATCACTGAGGCTCCGTTTGCCTGTGTGAGGAGGACGACGAAAGGTTGCTGCCAATCGGTCATAAACCCGGGATGGACATCTGTTTCGATATGAAGCCCTCCTCGGAGCGGCCCATCGTAGAAAAATTCGATCCCGTTTGGACGGATTTGAAACCCGCCCCCAATTTCTCGCAGCTTGTTGAGGAACGCAATCATATTGAGATGCTCAGCTCCCTCGACGAATACGCGCCCTTTCGTGCTGATCGCGGCCATTCCATAGGAAGCAACTTCATTTCGATCTGCGAGAACGGTGTGTTGCACGTCGTGGAATTGGATTGCTTCTTGGATGCAGATCGTTCGGTCGACATCGACCATGATGTTGGCACCGAGTTTTTGAAGAAAGAGGATTAGATCGATGATTTCCGGTTCGATGGCGGCGTTCTTGATGAGAGTAGAGCCTTTTGCTCTGACGGCGGCGAGAATGGTATTTTCCGTTGCTCCGACGGAAGGATAGTTGAGCGTGATGACTGCGCCTTTCAAGCCTTGATGAGCTTGCGCAAAGTAGGCTCCTTCTTTTTTCATTTCTCGGTATTCGATCCGTGCACCGAGTTTTTGAAGAGCGTGGATATGCAGATCGACAGGACGCGAGCCGATTAAATCGCCGCCAATCGTCGGGACGATGATGTCTTCGTCAGTGCGACCTAAGAGAGCGCCGATCATGAGAATCGGAATTCGGTTCGACCCTGAATAACGCTGCGGAACATAGGAGGTCTTTAGCTCGCCTGTCGAAATTTCAAGCACTTTGTTTTTTTTGTCCCACTTTATCTCCGAGCCGATTTCGCGGCATAGATTGACCGTGATTTCCACGTCGCCGATATTAGGAACATTGTAAAAGGTGCATTTCCGGTCGGATAAAAGCGAAGCGACGAGCAGTTTAGTCATCGCATTTTTTGCGCCAGATGCGCGAATTTGCCCTTGAAGAGGCGTTCTACCTCGAATTTTTAATACGTCCATGCTCTCAGATAGTATCTGATGTTGAATTTTTAGACGAATTTTTGCGATTGGGGGGTGGGACTTGTGTTGATTCTTTTGCTTGTTTCGTGCTTTAATCGGGTTTAAAGAAATAGAGAGAAAAATGCGGTTGTTCTCTTTGCACAGGTCTTTAATTGGAAGCTTGCTCGTTTACAGCGCGTGTTTGGGGATGCCATTGGGATTGTGGGGGGAGGACCCTATGGTTCAGATTTCGGAAATTCAGGCAGCGCTGCTCTCGTAAGTTCTGCCGGGATTGCTACCCTGATAGATCTTCCACCCCCCGATGGCTTTAATTCGACCAAAGTCAATGACGTAGCGATGAATAGTTCCTCTCTATCTGTGGTCGTAGGAGAATATATAAATGGCGATAACCCTTTTGGCGCTCTTGTCAATTCTTCAGCTTGATTCTAGTGGGCTTTATATCGCCTCTTTTGCTCCAGGATCTACTGAGTACATCCCGGTATTAATCGGCAGCTCGGGATCTTCTAATATAACAAGCGTCTCTCTCAACAGCTTTGGTAACGCTATTGGTGGAGGGATTTACCTTGGAAATCGCTATGCGGCTCTTTTTAACGCATCACTGCCATCGCCAATCGTTACAGAAGTTTCCTTCCCTACCGGAAATCAATAGTGTAGCCATCAACAATGCGGGGATATCGATTGCACAGGTGGGCGGCTGACGCATTTCTGGTGGGCTCTCCCGGTTCTTTTACCTTGGAAACGTTGACATCTACTCAATCTCTCGGAGCCGTGGAAGCATCGTGCCTATTTGAATCTATGTGCCCTGCCTATCCTTACGGCTGGATTGGCTGTCAGGGAGAGTTTGGCGCAGCATATCAGTCGCACCAAATTATGGCCGAGATCGGCTGGAAATTTTAAAGTTGGCTGAGGTTTTGCATCATTCTATTTTGTCGAATAGGGTTCTCTCCTGAAAGCTGCTTTATAGGAATGAAGGTGGGACATTTATCGGCAAAAATGATACGATGATGCGGAAGAGAAATTTTTATGCATCATCGATTTCCTATTTATCGAACAGGGATCGGGCAAGACAGCCACCGTTTCTTGCCGCCTGATTCGTCTAAACCTTGCATCATTGGCGGGGTTATTTTCGAAGGAGTGCCCGGCCTTGACGCCGATTCCGACGGAGACGTTGTTTATCACGCCATCTGCAATGCGATTACATCCATTTCCGGCGTTCCAATTCTTGGCGGAATCGCTATCGATCTATGTCGCAAGGACGGTATTACCGATAGTCAAGTCTACCTAGAACACGCTCATCAAACACTGGGTAACCAAAAAATCGTACATCTTGCCTTGACGGTCGAAGGAAAACGCCCCCAACTCGAAGAGAATATGCAGCACATGCGCAAGAAGATTGCAGCTGTCTTGAAACTTGAGGGATCTCAAGTCGGCATTACGGCCACTTCCGGTGATGGGCTCACTGACTTCGGCTGCGGCGATGGGCTCCAATGCTTCTGTATTCTGACCACCGTCGAGGAACCGGTAGCGTCAAATATTCTCTAACAGAGTGACTGCTCCCTCGCCTAAAGGCGAAGGCTTCTAGAGATTTCTCCCAGGCCATC
>CAZFWE010000170.1:0-4259 GCA_964522685.1 uncultured bacterium
GGGCGATTTTGCTGAGCGCTGGAGTTTTGCAATTGCCTCTAAAGAAATAGATTCGCTAAGGTTCGGATTATACCGCTCCTAGAAGGGGTGGTATAGTACGAGGTAGTATGTCCGAAGGCCCGATCATTTCACGTGCGACCCCTATCAATCTAATGGCAGCCCAAGAAATGGCTGAGCTCGCCCAAGCAGAAGATATGATGGTGATCGATTCCCAGGAAAACCTCGCTGACTACAACGACACAAACCTATTGGCTTTGTTCCGCAATTTCCGAACTCTCAGTGAAATCAAATCTGCAGAAAAAGAACGGCTCCAGGGCAAAGAAGAAAAAACGCTCTTAATGGTCGAAAAGATCGAAGAGATCGCAAATAACGCAGAGAGGAAGAACAATGAATTAAAGGCGCGCACGCTTTTGATCCTCCGATCTACCATCACTGCCGAAGATACTTCGGAAGAAGTACTCAATAAGACGATGCGCGTCTATAACGACCAGTCTCTAGCCGATGAAGCGCTCGATTTTCTCATTGAGACCTCCGAGGGCGATCTGCAAAATACCCTAAAGATCGCCAAAGAGGAATTCAATCGAACATATGGGCGGGAAATCGTAGCGGGTCGGAATATCGGCGCTCAAGCTAGAGAATTCTCGAAAGAAGGCCTCGGATCCCCTACCTCGCTCCGCGACCTCTATCGCGATATTACCGGAACTGCTCGAGAACCGCTCAAACTCTTCGAAGAGCTCACGGAAAAATTCCGCTATGACAAACTCGCGACAGTGATTTCGTTCTTACTCCACTCTTTGGGCGCAGATATGAAATCAAAAGGCCCGTCGATCGTGCGACCCGAACTTTTGCGCCTTATTAGCGACACCCGGTCGCTGCAGGGGATCCTTGGAATTTTTCGCTTTTTCCAATCGCGCATGCCGAGTATCAACCGCCTTTTCAGCTCTTATAATCTCGTCCTGCCCCAAAGGATCACCTTCGAAGTACTCGCTCGAATTTTCGCCAAATTGCTCGCAGAGAGGTTCATGAATCCGGAAAAAATATTGGGACTTTTGCGCCTTATCGGCCTTTCTGAAGAGGCGACGGCCCAGCTGATCATCTGTACGCAATTTTCCGACGCAATCAAGCAAATCGCACCGAGGTATTACAGAAATCTCCAGCACCGCGACGAACTTTTAAAAGCGATTTTCGATACGGTGGATAAGCTCGAAGACGAAATGGAAGAAGACGATGAAAAAGAGAAAGAAAAAAAGAAATGATTGATCGATTTGAAGAAGTCCTGCGCCTCTTTGGCAACTGCCTGGATCTACCCTTGCATATCGACAAGAACAACGCCTGTGCGATCCAAGTCAAAGGGATCATCATTCAAATGCAAACCGATCCTTCCCAGGAAAAACTACTAATCGGCTGCAAAATCGTCGAAGTAGGGCCGGGAAAGTTTCGCGAAAATGTTTTAAGAGAAGCCCTGAAAGCCAACGATCTCCCTGATCCGAAGGTCGGAACCTTTGCCTACATCATTGCGATCAACGCCCTCTTCTTTTTCCAAGAATATCCGTTTGATATCCTCACCACCGGCGAGCGCGTCGCCAGCCTGATCGGCCCCTTCATCAAAACCTGCACCGACTGGAGAAATGCGATCCAAAATGGCCAGGCCGCTCCTCTCTCCGATGCCAGGCTTCTAGGACTTCGGTAAGATGAAAACCGATGCACACTGGAAGAAGGTGGGTCTTTCGACGCATCAAGGCATTCTTCTTCCGATTTCCGCTCTAAGGACCCAAAAAAGCTGTGGCATCGGAGAATTTCTCGACCTGATCCCGATCATCGATTGGAGCTCTTCTTTAGGTCTCGACGTAATTCAAATCCTTCCGATTAACGACAGCGGCGATGACCCAAGCCCCTATAACGCTATCTCTTCCTGCGCTCTCAATCCCATCTATCTTTCGTTGGCAGCTCTTCCTGGAGCAGTTCCGGATCCGGAAGTTTTCTCTCCTCTGACGCAATTGCCCCGCATCGCCTATCGATCCGTGAGACACGAAAAACTGAAATTCTTAAAAAGTTATTACGAACAACATCCCCGAAGAGAGGAAACCGAAAAATTCATCGCTCAATATCGCTGGGTTCGCCCCTACGCGCTTTTCAATGCCTACAAAGATGAGTACGGCGATAAATCATGGGAAGATTGGCCCGAAGAGGCTAAGACCTCGAGGCCGTTTGCATTCGAAAAAAAACAGAAGGAGATCGATTTCCACTGCTTCTTGCAGCTTCTTTGCTTTGAGCAGATGCGCCAGGTGAAGCAATACGCTGCATCGAAGAAAGTCCTTTTGAAAGGAGACATCCCGATTCTGATTAGCCCTGACAGCGCCGATGTTTGGGCTGAAGAAAGTCTATTTGATCTCAGTTTAGCCGCGGGCTCTCCGCCCGATTATTACAATCTGAAAGGACAACTCTGGGGGTTTCCCCTCTATCGCTGGGAAGAGCTGCACGAAACTCAATTCGCCTGGTGGAGACAAAGGCTAAAGGCTGCGGAAGAGTTTTTCGACCTCTATCGAATCGATCACGTCGTAGGATTCTTTCGAATCTGGGGCATCCCTAAGGGGGAAAAGTCCATCGAAGGGCATTTCGTTCCGGAAGATCCTGCTCTCTGGCCAGGACAAGGGCGCACCATCCTCGAAATGATGATCGACTCTTCCCTCATGCTGCCGCTGGCGGAAGATTTAGGGACAATCCCCGATTTTGTCCGCTCGCTTCTCAAAGAATTGGGGGTCTGCAAGACGAATATGATCCGATGGCAGCGCAATTGGGAGGGGGATAAGAGCTACATCCCCTTCGATCAGTATGAGCCTCTAAGCCTGACGACCCTTTCCACGCATGATTCTGACCCATTGCCTCTCTGGTGGAAAAAATTCCCCGACGAATCAATGCCGTTTGCAGAATTCAAACATTGGAGTTACAAACCCGATCTTACATTTGATCAGCACTTTGAGATCTTGCGCGACTCGTATCATACCTCTTCGTATTTCCACATCAATCTTCTACAAGAGACGCTTCTTCTCTTTCCAGAATTGAGTTGGCCCAGCCTCGAAGACGAGAGGATCAACATTCCCGGAACGCTCCTCCCTACGAACTGGACCTATCGGTTCCGTCCGATGGTCGAGGAGATAGTAGCGCATCAGGGATTGGCTGCCGCGTTCAAATCCATATTGGCCACGTAAGCTGAAATCCTCGCTACGCGGAGTAGCATTTCCTCTTCATTTTGCTCTAATGGAGGTGATTTTACTAGCACTGCATCGATCTGTTGAAAGTCCTCATCGAGATGAGAAGAATCTAGCAAAATCGGCAGCATCGGTTCCAAAACAGCCAGCTTCTGCTCGAGCGTCTCCGCAATTTCGAGAATCTGCGATTGATTCGCAGGATCTTGTGTTTGACGGAAAAGATCTTGTACTGCTTCATTCAATGCACTGGCTTGTGCGGTAAAAGGCTGCATCTCATCGACCAAAAAGGCGAGACGCCCTTCCTTAGAATCGAGATGCTTCGCCTGAATCTCGACGATTGCGTCAGCGACCAAAGCCGAATGCACTGGAGCTGGATAAATAGGAGCTGGAACATCCATTGGACCTCCAACTAATAGGAGAGATACAGCTAAAAACATAATAACCTCACTTTTAAAAGTAAGAGAGTATACTTCGTCAAAGGTTTTTAGTCTTTGTAAATTCTCGGGATTCGTTCATTGAAACGGCAAAGGATTTCGCGAGGATCTGATTCGGTGAGTTTAGAGAGATCCCAAATGGAAATTTTTTCTTGACCATCGCAGCCGATCAACGTCGCGACATCGCCCACATAGGCTTCCTCATCCCCAATATCGACCATGAACTGGTCCATACAAATACGCCCCGCTGCTGGATAGCGCCGTCCTCGGATTAGAACGGAAGTGCGATTCGTGAGAGAGCGGCAATAGCCGTCTCCATACCCCACCGGCACAGTGACAATGCGCGTTTGCCTCTGAGTTCTATAGAGATGCCCGTAGCTAATTCCGCAGTCGGGGCTGACGACCTTGAAATAGGAAAGGGTCGCTCTTACGCTGAAAAAAGGGCGAATCTCTGGATCTTCGGTTCCATCGGGAATTAGGCCGTAGCAAAGAAGGCCGGGCCGCACCATATCGAAATGAGAGCCGGGATAGAAATAAACGCCTCCTGAATTCGCCAAGTGCCAGAGGATCCCCTCGCTCCCAATCTTTTGGCGAAGCCGTTCAAAGGGCCGCCCAC
>CAZFWE010000171.1:0-4253 GCA_964522685.1 uncultured bacterium
TTAGGCGCGATTCATCTCGGCCCTGAAGGACCGAGTTTTCTCGCGTCCTTCGGATGACGTCGAAGAGGTCGTCAATTACATCAAAGCTCTGAACCATGGCATGCAAAGACTCAATGACTTCCCTATGAGTATACGTCTCAATTACTCTTAATAACTAAGAGTCGCGCTGAACTGGACCATGCTTGGGCCGCCGCTATAGGGAACGACCACGCCGCCTCCCGGAGGAGTGTTGGGCACTTTTTTCAACTTCCACCCCCAATCGATGCGAAGAGCAATGTTCGGATCCAATGTGTATCGGGCTCCCGGACCTACACCGAGAAGCCAAGAAGGAGAGGCTTCTCCCGGTAGAGGAAATTTGTTCCTGCCAATCCCGTAATCGATGAATGCCAGAAATTGCAAAGAATCTTTCACTTTGAATTTCCGAATGTAGCGAATAATCTCGATTCCCGGAGAACGGATTTCAAAATTGAGATTGAAGGCGTTATCCATATTGAGCTGGTATTCGTCATAACCGCGAACCGTATCAAAGCCTCCGAGACCGTATTGCTCACTGGGAAGAAGCGGCGCAGAAGCGAGTTGGCCACGCATCCACAGAATCAACTCAAAGTCGGAAGGGAGCCATTGCGTATAACGAATTGCCCCTTTGCCATAGACATAATTGGGCGTAGCTCCCGGCCGTAAACCATTGTATTGGGCCAACGTTTCATCGCCGAGCAACTGGCCGGGAGAATAATAGATTTCGCCGACTAGTTCAATCCGCGAAATGTCCCCCTCATAATTCCAGCGCGCATCGCAGACAAACTGAGATAGATTGGCGATGCTGGCAGTATTCGTGAAAAGTTCGCTGAAAAGAAGCGACGTATTTGTCCGCTTGAAATCAAAACCGACGGTGAATTCGATCGGATACCGTAATCCGATGAGGTTAGGAACCGTATAACGGCCGGAAGCTTGGATGAAGACACCCCGATTGCTCTTTTCAGGAAATGAAGCAATGGCCTGCACGGTCGAATACCCCCCATAGAAATTGAGGATATTCTTCCACGGAAGAAAGAGCATCCATTGGCCTGTATAACTTTGGAACGTTTTGGGGACATAGGCAGTCGTATACTGGAAATTGAAATTGTGATCGCATCCCAGATAAAAATTGAACCCGACCCCGGTAAAAATCCTCTGCCTACGAATGGTGGGGACCCCCTGGTTATCCGCGCCGCCATAAACGCGCCACGGCTTCCTTTCATCTACGGGAATGATCAGATCCGTGGTGCACGGCTCCTTGCCTGCCGCATAAATTGCATTGGCATGCCGATATGGATTGCGGTTAATGAATGCAAGATCCTTTTGCACGGAGCTCGAACGAATCCTTTCGCCAGGTTGAACGGAAATCAATCTTTTCAAATGCTCGGTCTTTGTGTATTTATTTCCTTCTATAGCGATGTGGTTCAACTTCGATTGGCAAACGATCAATTGCAATACATTCGAGCTGAGGCTCTGGCACGGCACGGTGACGGTCGTGAAGGGATAGTTGTGTTCCAAGAAAAAAGCCTGAATTGTTTTTTTGATCTCTTTGATGTGTGCCATCGTCAAAGGCTTATTGAGATAAAGGGGGGCGAGCTTTTCTGATAACAGCCTGCAAGAGCCGGGAAGCTGTAAATTACCGATGATCACAAGTCCGGATAGACCCTCTAAATCATTCTTGCTTAATATCTTTTCGTTAAAGTCAACAAGGACAATGGCTTTTGTACTGTCGATCAGGACCCTATTGTCTATCTTTCCGTCGATGGACCAGTTGCAAAGCGAGATGTCCGCGATCAACGATTTCTCAGGATCCTTAGAATCCAAAGGTTCGGTCCCTCGCACTGCCAAAATGGGAAAAAGCGCCAAGAGAATAAGCATTATCTGACGAATCGATTTCACAGATCTTCCATAGCCTGGATTTCCTGGTTTTAACTGATTATTAAAAACAAACCCCGTCCTAAAAGAACGGGGCAGGAAAATAGTGAAAAAAAGAACTTACTCTTGCTGCTGAGCTGCTTGTTCCGCATGATGCTCGCTGCAAGCTCCACGCTTCTTCGCATGAGATCTTTTCTTCTTACGACGTGTTGTTTTCTTTGCTGCTGTTTTTCTTTTCACCGTTCTTTTTTTAGAAGACTTACGTTTTGCAGTCTTTCTTTTTACGGTCTTTCTTTTTGCGGTGCTTTTTTTAGCCGCTGGTTTTCTTTTCGCGGTTCTTTTTTTGACCGCTGCTTTTTTTCTTTTGCGCACTGCCATATTTCCTCCTTGGATACGCTAATTCCACGCTTGCACTAATTCTTATTTTTTCCGCAAGAGGCAAACGCATTTTTTTTGAAAAGCTGTTAAACAACCCGTAGAAATAGAATTGTCAAATCATCGTGTGGAAGAGCGCCTTGGCTGAAGAGCTGGATCTCATTGAGAATTTCATCGGCTCCATCTCTTTTTTTGCAGTGGAGAAAAGATTTTTTAAGCCGATCGATGCCGTAGCGCCGGCCGTCTGCGTCCATCGCATCGGTCGCCCCATCCGAAAAAATGAGAATTTCATCGCCCTCTTCTAGATCGATTGAACTGACCTCAACCGACTCATAACGCATGCTTCCTAGCGCGGCAGTTCCCGTCGTAAGCTCTTTCAGAGTTCCGCCTCTTTTCAAAAGCGCGGGAGGGTGACCTAAATTGACAAAAGAGAGGCTTCTCTTTTCGGCGATTCCGATCCACAGCGTCGCAAACTGAGAACTTTCCTCTGCATCGCTTAAAAAGAGTTGATTGGCTTTCTCGACGATCTCGGAAAGAGAACTGATATTTGCCGCTAATGCGCGCAAAGAACTGCGAAGACCGAGCGAAAAAAGGCAGGCTGAAATTCCTTTGCCCGCCACATCCGCGACCACGATCAGCGTTTTTGCCTCCTTCCCATGGCTAAAATCCAGTCGAAAAATATCGTAAAAATCGCCGCTTACTTCATGGGCAGGAATAGATCCCGCGGAAATTTCGAGATCTCGAATCAGGGGAAATTTTTTAGGAAGAAGACTTTCCTGAATCTCATGGCCTAATTTTAACTCTTCCGCCAGCCTTACCCGCTTCATCCGCTCCTCTTCGACCTTTTGAGCATGAGAGAGCATCTCATCGAGTGTTTCATTAAACGCAATTCCAATCGAGTTAATTTCGAAGCCCCACCACTGTGGTACATAGCGGCTATGAACGGCTCCTTCTGCAACGCGTCTCATCGTCAAAGAGAGTGCCTTCAACGGCTTTGTGAGTCTTTGCACAAGAAAGAAAACCAACCCGCCGCCTAAAAATACGACCAGCCCCAAAAACGAGCCGATTCGGAATAAAAAATGCTTCTTCTGCAATGCATAAATCCTCTCGTTTGAGGTCCCTAAAACGAGAAAAAGCTGCGTATCGGGAATGGAAAATTGCTCAATCCATTGATCGTTCAGCCCACTTCGAGTGAAGCGAATATCGATCGGGAAAGGGGCGTCTTTGAGAGGCAAGATCTCTTGCAAGGGATGAGAGATGACCCTCGCAACGCCTTCCGAAACAAAGACCCCGACCTCGACGGCGTCTCCCCTCTCGTTCAATGCAGCAAAGCGGTCTCCCGGATTGCCCCCCGAGAGAGCCATTTGTTTGATATCGATGGCCAAGGGACAATTGGCTTCGAGGATCTGCCAATCGAAATGGACCCTTTCGGAAAGGCGATCGGCAAGGCCGCTGCCGATCGCCTTCATGCACGAGCGAATATCCGCTTCCGCAAGCCGGATTTCATGCCAATAGAGCATAAATGTATGAACCAAGAGAGGGGCGATTAAAAAGAGGAGACAAACAATCGAGGTTCGCCAAGCCAAACTGCAGGTGATCTTTTTCTTGGCTTGTTGCATACTAAACACATGTTAACAGAGATTACCAGTTTACGCCATCCACTTGTTAAAGAACTTATTGAGCTCCGAACGGACAAAACAGCCCGAGCCAAAGAGAACTCCCTTCTATTGATCGGGGAAAAAATGGTCCGTGAACTCTCCTCGAAAGTCGACCTCACAATCCTCATCACTACAAGAGCATCTCCACACATCAAAGCCCAAAAGCAAATCTTAGCCACCCCTGAAATCCTGCAAAAAATCACCGGTCTACCCGCTCCTGATGGATACGCCGCCGTGGCGCCCCTCCCCGCTCCTCGATCTCTCGCCGGAAGCCAACGCCTTTTGATCCTCGATGGCCTCTCCGATCCCGGCAATCTCGGCACGCTCCTT
>CAZFWE010000172.1:0-4156 GCA_964522685.1 uncultured bacterium
ATTTAAATTTAAAAATAATTTCTGATATTTATTTAAGGGTGGAGTCGAGAGGGGAGCTATTAAAATGAGGAGGGAAGGAACTTCCTTCCCCCCTTAATCAATTTAAGCAATTGTAATTCGGAAATATTCTTTGACTAGCAAGAGAATGCCGGTTGTGGCCATGTTCAGGCCGATCAAGCAAACGAGCATCCCGCCAACGCGCTCTACGGCGATCAAGCCCCTCTCTCCAAGAATTTTTTTGATATAAGATCCTAGCAGGAGAATGATCAGAGAGGGAATCCATGCGCAAATCACTGCTCCAGCAACCATCATGGGTCTACCTGTATTGTGGGCGTAGGTCATGACCGTGGTGATGGCGCCAGGACCCGTAATGACGGGGACCGCAAGTGGGATCACCATGGGCTCTTGAGTGAGGTGTTCGGTTTCTTCTTGTGGTTTGGGAAAGATCATTGTCAGGGAGATGAGGAACAGGAGAATTCCCCCGGCAATCGCAATAGTGGCGCGGGAAATGCCGAGCACTTTGAGAATCCAGTCGCCGAAGAAGGTGAACATGAGGATGATAGCGAGAGCGATGACAAGTTCTCGGGTGATAATCTTAAGTTGCCGTTTGTGGTCAAAACGAGCTAGAAGGGCGAGGAAAAGGGGGATTTGACCCGTCGCATTCAAGACGAAAAAGATCGTGAAGGCTACGGTGGTAAAACTTTCAGCAGAAATATTCATAGACGTCCAAAGTTGATTATTAAGGGTAATGATAACTTTAGTTCCATTTTTGGGGAAGGATCTCTTCCTTATTTTGGCTGCTTCTGGCATCATTTTCGCGGTATGAAGAAGTTTAAAGTCGTCACTCTTGGCTGTCGCACGAACCAATATGAATCACAAGGCTATGCGGCCCAGCTCCGGGCCCTCGGATACGTGCTAGCTGAAGATGGGGCTGCTGCTGATGTATGCATCGTCAATACCTGTACCGTCACAGAATCGGCCGATAGCTCCTCCAGGCATCAGATTAGGCAGCTCTTGCGCGAAAACCCCGGAGCAAAGTTCGCTGTCACCGGATGCATGGCAGAAAGCGCTCCGGAAGCGATTCAGGCATTAGGAGTAGAGGGGGAGATTCTCCTTGTTCCCAATGCTCGCAAAGAAGATCTCGTGGCTGAGTTATTTCCCGAAGAGGCTCTTCTTGAGTTTAAGATAGACGCTTTCGAAGGTCACACCCGAGCTTTCATCAAGGTCCAAGATGGTTGTAATTCCTTTTGTACCTATTGCATTATTCCATATGTCCGAGGCCGGTCCCGCTCGCGTCAAATGGGAGAGATCGTCGAGGAAGTGAAAGGCCTTATCGCCAATGGCTATAAAGAAGTTGTCATTACTGGTATCAACGTCGGGGACTTCGATGGAGGTGGGCGTCTGGCCGATTTGGTCCGCGCAATTGATCGAATACCGGGCCTCGAGCGGCTCCGCATCTCTTCGATCGATCCCGATGAAGTAGACGAAGATTTGGCCGATGCTGTCTTGCATGGAAAGACGACTTGTCCGAGCATGCACATCGTTCTTCAAGCAGGTTCGAACATCACTCTTAAGCGGATGAATCGAAAATACACCCGCCAAATCTTTCTCGAGACCGTCGAAAAATTGATCGAGAGAAATCCCGACTTCACGGTCACAACCGATGTCATCGTCGGATTTCCAGGAGAGACAGAAGCCGATTTTGCCGAGACGGTCGATGTAATGCAGCGCGTTCGCTTCGCCAAAGTCCACATGTTTCCCTATAGTCCTCGCAAACGGACCCGCGCTGCGCTCTACCCGAATCAGGTCCCGCAAGAGATTATCCGCCGCCGTAAGCAAGAACTCCTTCGCCTTGCGGAGCAGACCGCGTTTCAACTGCGGCAAAATTTCATCGGTAGAACGATGAAAGTGCTCTTAGAAAATAGCGAAAAGCCACTTGGGTCTGTTTCTGAAGGAGGATATCTTTCGGGCCACACCGCCAATTTTCTCAAAGTTTTTGTCGAAGCAAAAAACCATCGACCGAATGACCTGATCGAATGTACTCTTGTCGAAAATACTCCCGAAGGGCTTATTGCCACATGCTAAAAATCACTGAAAAACTCCGCCCCTTCTCTCACCAGCCCGGAACTTCCTGCCTTGTTCCAGGCAGCGATTGGATTGTACGCGCTTTTCCCGCAATGCTCAGCGTCCAAGGCGTCGAATTCCCGATCCGAGTCAGCGGGCCAGTGCGCGAATTTACCATTCAGATGGATTTGGAGCGCAATTGTGTTTGGCTTTGGGGGATTGCCTTGGAAGGCCACTTCCGGTTCAAGCTCGTCGCTGATGAAATTGGCCTATCGCTTTTCATCGATCGCTGTCCAAAAACAGGCATTGAAATTGGAAGTCATAAACTAGGGCGCAAAGAAAAAATTCTTCTCATGAGCGGCGGACATTTCCACCTTCCCAAAAAAATAGAGAGGCTTTCTCTCGGCAATTGGAAAGCGCAAGACTGGGATCTTGTTCGCCGAAGAAACCTCGTTTGCGAATGGGTTCCTGTACTCTATTCGCTAGGCCAGAAAGTGCCGGACATCGGTGAGGTGAAGAGAGGCCCGCTCGATTTGATCGACCAGCCTACCGAATTTTTCCACGCCGCATTTACAGGAATTCTTGTCCCCCATCTCATCGACCCACTCCACCAGGGGCTTTTTTCTGAAAACGGGCAGGGCAACCCCCTTGCGCTGCTTAAGGCAGCATTCCAAAAAATCCGAAGTGCTCTCATCCAGCATCAACAGATCTTGCCCGCTCTTCCTTCAGACTGGGTCTCTGGCCGAGTGCTGGGACTTCAGACTCACTATGGCCTGCTCGATTTCGAGTGGACGAAGAGAACAATCCGGCAGATGGTACTGCATGCCGAAAAGAGCGATGAGGCAGTCTTTGTGTTTTCTAAGCAGGTAAGTTCTTTCCGGTTTAATGGGGAATGTGTTGAACAAGGAAAACCGCTTCCCATTGAGCTTGGAAAGAAATACACTTTCGATCGCTTCCAAAAATAACATTCATTTGTGTATACACATACCATGAAGATTATGGCTGATTTTCCCTACATAGCTTCCGCGCTTTTAGAACACCGAGAACACAATCCCCACCATGTTTTGGGGTTACATCGGATGCCGGAAGGACAAGTAATTCGGTTATGGCGTCCAGGAGCGGATACCACTTGTCTCGAGGTGCAAGGGCAGATCATGGAGGCGAAGAGAGTTGATCCGAAAGGAATTTTCGAGTTCCACCCTTCGATGGAGATTGGATGGCGCGATTATCGCATTTATCATACCGATGGCTCACTTGCCCACGATCCCTATTCCTTCTTGCCGCTCGTCGGTGACATGGATGCCTATTTATTCAGCGCGGGCTGCCACTATGAACTTTACCGCGTCTTGGGCGCTAACTTTCGTATTGCTAACGAGGTGTCTGGCATCCATTTTGCAGTCTGGGCGCCGAACTCGGGCGGGGTCAGTCTCATCGGAGATTTTAACCATTGGGACGGAAGAATGTCCCCTATGCGCTCGATGGGATCATCGGGAATTTGGGAGCTTTTTATTCCGGGAATGAAAGAAGGCGCCAGGTATAAGTTCGAGATCCGCACCAAAGACGGGAAGCTAAACATCAAGAGCGATCCATTTGCCTTTTCTGCGGAAAAAAGGCCGAAGACTGCATCTATGGTATTCGATACCGAACGGTATCGGTGGAGTGATTCGAAATGGATCGAAGAGAGAAAAAAATCAGGGATAAACCGGCCTTTGAATGTGTACGAAATTCATTTAGGTTCTTGGCGCAATTACGGTGCGGAATTTCCCAATTTCCGTCAGGTAGCTCTGGATCTTGCTAGTTATTGTCTCGAAATGGGATTTACTCACGTCGAATTGATGCCAATCATGGAGCATCCGCTCGATGAATCGTGGGGCTATCAGGTCACCGGTTTTTACGCTGTTAGCTCCCGCTACGGAACGCCTGAGGATTTCCAGTTTTTCGTCGATCATCTGCATCAAAAAGGTATCGGGGTGATTTTAGATTGGGTGCCGGCCCATTTTCCCATGGATGATTTTTCGTTGAGTCGCTTCGACGGCACAGCGCTTTTCGAGCATGAAGACCCGCGCAAAGGGATCCATCCTCACTGGAATAC
>CAZFWE010000173.1:0-4154 GCA_964522685.1 uncultured bacterium
AGGCTCAAAAGAACCGAAAAATCGATCAAAATTTATTTATCGAACACCCTCTAAGCATCTAATACTCAGAAAGTATTTGAAAATTTAAGCGACTGATTCATATCTACTTATCATTGTTTTCGTCATGCAAAGATAATAGACCATATGCCCACGCACATAGATTTTTTAAATTCTCAGAATTAGACATTTAGGACTTCCGAGTTTTGGTTTGTTTGCCTAATTAAACAAGTCTATGTTATCGCGAAGAATTATGGATATCGGACAAAGATTAAGTCCTCGGTTAGAAGCAAAATTCGGCTTAAGCCAGGCGATGAAGAAATCTCTAGAAATTCTCCGCATGCCTCAAGCCGAGCTAAGGGCGTTGATTCATCAAGAAATTGAAAAAAATCCGCTTCTAGAGCTCGATCCGTTGTCTCCGGGACTTTTAAGCCACCTCACCTCTGAAACGGCAGCCGTTCCCTCCCTCCGCGATCATCTCCTTTTTCAAATCCGAGAAGCCTTTGACAGCCCACGGATGCGAGAAATCGCAGAAGAAATGATCGGATACCTCGATGAGAAGGGCTTTTTTACCGAGCCACTCGAAAAGTTAACAATTCTTTTCGATCTGCCAATCGTTGGCTTGGAAAAGATCCTTTGCACCCTTCAAACCTTCGATCCGCCGGGAATTTTCTCCCGTCATCTGCAAGAGGCTTTTCTCATTCAACTCGAACGGAAAGGACAAAAAAATTCACTGAGCTACCAGCTTGTAGAACAAGCATTCGAAGATCTCATTCATGGTCGCTATAGCTCGATGAAAAAAAAGCTGCATACAACAGCTTTCAAGTTAAGAGAGACAATCCAAAAATTAGCTCGCCTTTCCACGCGTCCCGCTTCCAAATTTCAAGTTCATTCCGCCCAGCCGATCCATCCGGATTTAAAAATTTCTCGCGTCGATGAGCGATGGTTTGTCGAAGCGACAAATGAACTATTGCCGAAATTTCATATCAAACAAGAATACATAGAACTACCTGAACTACGCTCTTTTTACGCCTCTGCTAAATGGCTCGTCCGATCCGTAGCAAGAAGGAAAAACCTTCTCCTTTTGATCGGAACTTATCTCGTCCGAAAGCAAGCAGCTTTTTTAAGTAGTCTTGGGCCTCTAGTCCCACTCTCTTCCATTGAACTCTCTCTTTTATTCGGAGTTCATGAATCGACGATTTCACGAGCGATTTCCGATAAATATATCGAGAGCCCGTGTGGGCTTCTTCCTCTCCGCTCTCTCATTTCTTCCGCCAACGACCCAGCGAAAGAACTTTTGCAAAGACTGATCCTCTCGGAAGACAAAAGATATCCGTATACGGATGATCAAATTGCAGAAAAAATGAAAAAAGTAGGCTGTGACATTGCCCGTCGGACAATTGCCAAATATCGGAAACAACTCGAGATCGCTTCAGCCGCGGCGAGGAAATCTCCCTGTTGAATATACTGGATTCACTAAGTTTCGATTGGAAAGGCGCTCTAATATGCTCACAGGGGCCAATTCGGGAAAGAGCAGCGCTTTTTGAGGAATGATGAACGTCTGTTCCAACGCGTATTGCCCGGAAAGGGCCGCATGCGATACGAGATCCGTAAAAACCGCCCAGCATGAATTCGGTGGGAACTCCCAATGATCTTTAGGGCAATTTTTTTGAAACTCTTCGTTTTCTTTGAGAAAGTGATGCATTTTCAACATGAATACGTCATACGGAGAGCGGAGAGGAATTTTAATCCCCGCCTTGCCAAGCAAGACTTTTATCTTTCTCTCTAACCGATCTTTCAAAGTAAACCCGATAGATCGGGGAAATGGAACCCCACCAGTTCCTGCAAATTCGACCGCTAAGTCTCCAAAGGGCTTTGAAGTGATCCATTTTCTACTCTCTATCGGATTGATGTTGGTAAAAAATCGCAATATTCTCGCACCGTGCAGCGGCCTTGTAGGAAAAGCGTCGCAATGTAAAAGATCATTTCGAGCCCGAAGTCTTAGCTTGCGCCCTTCTTCTTGAAAGGGTCTAAAGCTCGCGTAATCGAGCTTCCACAATTTCGCATATGGAGAGAGGAGTTCACTCAAAAAGGCGGTGACTTTTTTGGAATAATTGCCAAGAACTCCTCTCATCTTCTCGACGAGAAATTCATCTTTGGCATCATGGTTGGTGACTTTATCGAGGTCGGGCTTGTACGCGATGTTTTTTCTAGTGCCGGAGCCTCCTTGACGCTGCGCCAATAAGAAATCGATTTCTTCCTGCGAAAAGGGGAACGGGGGAGCTTGGAAAAATAAAATATTTCCCGACTCCAGTTCCTTGGCATAGCGGAATCGATTTTTCTCTTCATTCCATTCGCCATTTTGCACGATGATCTTTTGCGCCATACAACTCCTCTCTCTATTTAAAATAAGCTAAACGAAGTAACCGCCACCGGAGCGTCTCATCTCCTTCGATCCATTTCCCCTTAGAAAGCATTCGAATTTCCCGGTCGGTCAGACGAAATAGAACGGCCCTAGCTGTTTTTATATCCTTCAACCTTCCCATTAAACAATGGAATGCCTTGGAAAGTCGCAAATGGCATCGAATAAGGCGCCAAAATCCGACAGCTATCAACGAGGCACTTAAAATCCAGCCGATTTCCCAAAATAGCCCCAAAACCAAACTGACAAGTAAAAGCCACGGCTCCCAAGTCCGTTGAAAGATCGGCCCCAAAATCCTTCGCCATTTATGTCTCGCAGTCGCATAGGCAAAGAATTCTTCGTTCTCCGGCTCATTGAACGCAGCTCTCGCTGCATGCACGGATTCATGCGTGAGGATTTCCCCGCGGGAATAGAGCCTTAAATAAGACCCTTTTCGAAATCCACTCCGGAGCTGAAGCAAAGGGACTTTGTCTTCTCCAATCCAACATACAGCTCCTTGCCAAGGCGCTAATTTCTCATTTGAATAATAGGCGGTCAGGGATTCGGGTTCGAAATGAAATAATTCTTTTAAATGAAGCCGACTCCATTCCCAATGGGCCTTCGGCAAAGGGTCCCGCTCAGAGAAGGCGAGTTTCGCCGCTTTGATCCGGTGATTAAAGTCTTCTTCTAGCTCTTCGGGGCCTGGAATAAATCCCCGAGAATTGAGATCGAGCAGTTCCTGGTCTGTCATGAGACAACTATACCTCATTTTCCACCTAATATGTTACTATTTTTGATATGTATTATTCTGAAATTCTTCAAACAATGGCCTCCTTAATCGGAAAAAAGACCGACATCACCGCAGTCCAGGTTATGGCCGAGCGATTAGGTTATCCGGAAAAAAAAATTCGAGCAATCCATGTGGCTGGCACGAATGGCAAAGGCTCGGTCTGTTTGAAAATCGCCCATGCACTGGGCCCTCGGTGCGGCTTGTTCACTTCTCCCCATCTTTTTTGTTTTCGAGAACGGTTCCAGATCGGTGGCCAAAAGATCAGCGAAGAGGCTGTCGTCGAACTCATAGAGCCCATTCTTAAAACCGCAAGACAAGCAAATATTTCTCTTTCTTACTTCGAGGTTTGCACTCTACTGGCATTTGCCTATTTTTCCCGAGAAAAGGTCGATCTCGCAGTGATCGAAGCAGGGCTTGGAGGAAGGCTTGACGCCACAAACATCGTTACGCCTATCTTGAGCGTGATCACCTCGATTGGGCTCGACCACTGCGAAATACTGGGAAATTCCATTGAAAAAATCGCCTGGGAAAAAGCGGGAATCATTAAGCCAAATGCCCCTGTCGTTATCGGCCCGACGGTGCCCAACAACATCATTGCGCCAATTGCAAAATCCCTCGGAGCCCCCCTAACCCAGGTCAAGGGAATTTTCTCTCACTACGGCCTTGAAAATAAAGCAATTGCCAAAGCCTCCTTGCAGCAGCTCTCTATTTCCACTCCGCCAACAGACATAGAACCTCGATGCCGTTTTGAACAAATGTCTTATGAAAAAAGAACCGTCATTCTTGATGTGGCTCACAATCCCCAAGGCATTGAAAAATTGATACAGCGGCTGCAGTTCTCATTTCCCAATCAACCCTATCACTTTATTTTTTCAATGTCCGCGAGTAAAGATATCCCCGCATGCGCCAAGTTGATCGCATCAGCAGCCGCATCGGCACAAGTGCTGGAATACGTCCACTCTCGTT
>CAZFWE010000174.1:0-4115 GCA_964522685.1 uncultured bacterium
AACGTGGAAAGATTTAGCAGATTTGATCGAGTTGCTAATCGGACAATCTTTAATCGCAGTATCGAGCCATTTCCGCCCGAGTTCTTTATTTGAAGATCCCAAGACATCGAGAAAAATGTCGATATGGGAAATATAGAAGGAGGAGTTCGACGGATCCTTCTCAGCCGTCAGGATCGCTTTCCCTTTGATCTCTTCGAAGAAAACCTTTGATTTTTCACAGTATACTTTATACAGGGCGATCAGGCAGTTGAGAACCGAGATCCCAAATAGGTCCTCGGGTGAGTAACCTCCGCCGGGCCCCATGAACTCGGCAGGAATCGCGCTGGGAATGGGAGGTAGTTGATCTCCTTGCGCAATCCATTGACTCGATACCCCGCTCGGAGCTCTAGCCTCTACTTCGAACTTCATTGGAAATTTAAGCATATATTTTTCTTTATCTTGGAATGCCTCTAAAATGTAAAGTATTTTTTTTACTTGATTTTAAAGATTTTTTCAAGTATCATGATGGGCGATTACAAGGAGAAATCGATGACTACGACGCTTTCTTTTACCACAGAACTTGGATATAATGCTTTGTATCAACCGACCATTCAACAAGCTAGAGCCGAAATCTATCCGGTATTGCAGCCCTATGTTACTTTCGTTCGTCGACGCGTGCACACGGCTCCGCAGAAGCGCCGCCGTTAGCTTTTCTCTCACCTATCTTTGTCTAAATCGCAAGTTGTATAGAATCATAGGCTTGCATTTCAATCAATAGCTGACGTCTCTTTCCTCAGCAAAACACCCCCCCCCTCCTTTTGTAGACTTAATCTTTCAACAAGATGACTCAGTCACACAAATAATTTTTTGCCAGTGCGGAAAATCTTCGGATCTCTTCCTCTTCCCACGATTTGGGCTTGCCGAGTTCTTGGGCCATGAGCGAGGCTACTTGGGGTGCAATTTCAAGTGTAGCCCGAACATCGAGAAGAAGCGCGCGTGTTCGCCTGGCGAGAACGTCTTCGAGGGTTCGGGCCATTTCTTGTCTTACAGCCCATACGATCTCAACGGGAAGATAGGGGAGGCGGGGGTGCAGAAGATGTCCCCAATGGGGATGTTTTTGGATAAGTTCGTCCAGTTTTTCTGCATCGCTGCCGTATAAAATCCAAGAATCGATGTGGTGTTTATTGCTCTTTAATCGCTTCGTAAGTTGGTTGCCTACTTCTCTATATCCATGCAGCCGAAGCGACTCGGTGCGGCACGGCTCTTCCCGCAGATTGCCGAGGACAATCGCTTTATTAATGACGTCTTGGGCCATTCGGCGATAGGTCGTCCATTTGCCGCCGCAAATGGTGATGAGTCCCGCTTGGGAAACATGGATGACGTGATCGCGCGCGAGCGCAGCGGTGTTATTGCCGCCACCTGCTTTCACAAGAGGGCGGATCCCAGCAAAGACGCTGAGAACGTCAGCGCGCGTTGGTTTCCGCGTGAGGTAATGAGATGAATATTTGAGCAGGTAATCGATTTCTGAATCTAAGGCTTTGGGCTCTAGAGAAACTTCTTTAATTGGAGTATCCGTCGTGCCAACGAGGAGATGGTGATGCCAAGGGACAAAGAAGATGACCCGCCCATCTTCGGTTTGTGGGACGATGACTGCGAGGTCGCTCGGCATAAAGCTTCGATCGAGGACGAGGTGGATTCCTTGACTCGGAGCAAGTATACAGGGCGATGAAGGGTTGTCAAGCTTTCGAATCGAGTCGGTAAAGATGCCCGTGGCATTGATCACGACTTTCGATCGAAGTTCATACCGTTCATTCGTCTCCAGATCGCAGGCTTCGACACCAATGATGAGGTCATCTTTTTTAAGGAATTTTTCGACGCGGCAGTAGTTGAGGAGATAGCCCCCTTCGTCGAATGCTGTTTGTGCAAGCGAAATCGCAAGGCGAGCATCGTCGAATTGTCCGTCGTAATAAATCACGCCGCCGCGAAGGTCGGTCGGTTCGAGGGTGGGCAAGTGGAGTAGAGTTTCTTCTAAGGTTATCGAATGCGATTTTTCAAGGCCGAGCTTGCCTGCTAAGAAGTCGTAAACTTTTAGCCCAACTCCATAGAAAGGGCCTTCCCACCAGTGATAGCTCGGGACGAGAAATCCAAGGGGACTGACGAGATGAGGCGCATTTTGACAGAGAAGGCCACGCTCTTTTAGGGCTTCCACGACGAGCGCGATGTTGCCTTGTTTCAAGTAGCGCAAGCCTCCGTGGATGAGTTTAGTGCTGCGGCTCGAGGTTGCTTTGGCAAAATCGCTTTGTTCGAGAAGAAGGGTCTTATATCCGCGTGATGCAGCATCGACTGCGGCTCCGAGCCCTGTTGCGCCACCTCCGATAATGAGTACATCCCAAATATCGGGAGAGCGTTTGCAGACTTCGACCATTTCTCTACGGTTCATCGTATTTTATTCTTCCCAATTTCGGATACGTTCAACCGCTCGGTTCCATTGATGCATCAGTTTTTCCCGGTCTTCTTTCGTGCGCTGCGGTTGAAAACTCCGGTCGAGTTTCCATGCAGAAAAGATCTCTTTCGGGCTTGCCCAAATACCCACTGCAAGACCTGCTAGCATTGCCGCACCGAGGGCAGTCAATTCCCGATTTTTTGGGCGAAGTACTGGCGTCTGGCTCAAGTCCGCTTGCAACTGCATCAAGATATTACTAACGACTACACCTCCATCTACATGGAGTTCAGTGAGTTTGAACCCCGCATCCTCTTCCATTGCCTCCAAAACATCTTCTACCGAAAACGCAATCGCTTCCAACAAAGCTCTGGCGATATGGGCGCGAGTGGCCCCTCGAGAGAGCCCCAAGATCGCTCCGCGTGCGTGAGGATCCCAGTAGGGCGCTCCTAGTCCTGTAAAGGCCGGAACAAAGAAAACTCCGCCTGAGTCGGGAACCGATTCGGCTAAAACATCGATATCGGAACTTTTTTGGAGAATGCCAAGATTATCGCGAAGCCACTGGATCGCGGCGCCAGCGATGAATACGCTTCCTTCCAGGGCGTAAGAAGTTTGAGATTCGATTTTCCAAGCCACCGTCGTCAGGAGTTTCTTTTGAGAAACAACCGGCTTATCGCCTGTATTCATGAGGATAAAGCAACCTGTTCCATAGGTCGCTTTTGCCTGACCCGCTTCGATGCAATGCTGTCCGAAAAGAGCCGCTTGCTGATCACCAGCGATACCGGCAATCGGGATCTGTGTAGAAAAAAGGTGTTTGGAGGTCGTTCCATAGACTTCCGAAGAGGATCGAACTTCCGGCAAAATCGCGCGGGGAATCTGTAAAATATCGAGTAGTTCTTGATCCCATTGAAGCGTATGGATATTGAATAAAAGCGTCCGGCTGGCGTTTGAGACATCGGTCACATGGATGGCTCCATCGGTCAACTTCCAGATCAGCCACGAATCTACAGTCCCAAAAGCAAGCTCGCCGCACGCGGCTTTTTCTTTTGCTCCTGGAATATTTTCTAAAATCCATCGGATCTTAGTCCCTGAAAAATAAGGATCCAAAAGAAGGCCAGTCTTTTCCGTAAACAGCTTTTCGAAGCCCTGTTTTTTCATTTCGTCGCAAATCGCAGTCGTGCGCCGGTCTTGCCATACGATCGCATTGTAAATCGGCTTCGAGCTCTTCCGGTCCCAGAGAATCGTTGTCTCTCTTTGGTTTGTAATCCCGATCGCGGCAATTTTCGTAGATTTGATGCCCGCTTTTGCAAGAGCTTCATTGGCAACGCCATATTGAGAACTCCAAATATCTTCCGGATTGTGTTCGACATAACCAGGCTGTGGAAAATGCTGTGGAAATTCGCTTTGCGCGATGCCGCGTATTTCTCCCTTCGAATCGAGAACTAAAGCGCGAGACGAGGTCGTTCCTTGATCAAAAGCCAATAAGTAGGTCATAAACCCTCTCTTAATCTTTTGCAGTTTTAAGCACAATCCGATATGCACAAATTTATAAAAGGAGGGGGGGGAATATGAATATCTTTTTTGGCGAACTGCTGGGAACTCTCCTCATGATTTTACTCGGTAATGGGGTCGTTGCCAATGTTCTTCTCACCCAATCGAAAGGTTTTGGCGGGGGATGGATCGTCATTTCCGCAGG
>CAZFWE010000175.1:0-976 GCA_964522685.1 uncultured bacterium
GATCGAGTTCTTGCCAGCTTCGGAGCCAAGAACGATCCGTATTGGCTGAAAAGGAGACTGCATCTACGCTAGCATGGATTCGCTCCGTGATGAGGTGGAATGGATCATTCCAGTGGGATTGAGAGGAGATGTGCAAATAGAGTTCAGGAGGATTGGCAACAAACCATTCCATGAGTCGCTTGGAGGTAAATCTCTCTCCGAAGTGCAGCACACAATCGGGTTTTGGTGCTCCCACAAGTAAATAATCGAAGTGGCGGATTTGTTCTGGACTCAGGTAGGCTCTCGCAGAAGAGAGAAGATCGGCAAACACCGGCCAATTGAGCTGCTTTGCCAGAGCAAGCACTGCGTGGACGTCGGACCTTTTGGGCAGGCGGCCAATCATGACAATTCCCCGTTCGGGTAGCTTTTGCGTTAGAAGGGGGTGAAATTCGGCCGATTTCAAAAGAATTGGTTTGCCTCGGTTGCTTTCCTCTTTTGGCGGGTAGAAAGGTTCTCGAAAAGGGCAATTGATGTGGACGGGCCCTGGATGTGGATACCGGGAACGGAAGACAGCTTCGGCGATTTTCGAGTGGATTGCCTTTTCGGGCATCGTGGGATCGAGATCGAACTGGAATCGGACAAAATTTTGAAAGATCTTGATTTGATCACTGGTTTGATTGGCTGATGTTTCTCGCAGCTCCGGTGGTCGATCAGCGGTCAAAAGGAGAAGGGGGATGGAGGAGTGGTGGGCCTCCATTACTGAAGGGAGGAGATTGCCGACCGCCGTGCCTGAGGTGGTAATGATGGCAGCGGGGCTCTCTTTTCCGAGGGCGTGGCCCAGTGCGTAAAAGCCGAGGCCCCGTTCATCGAAATGGCGATAGAGGCGGGCTTTCGGATGACGGGACGCAGCCATAGCTAAAGGAGTGCTCCTGCTGCCGGGCGAGAAAAAAAAATCGGTGATGCCCTGCTGAATCAGCTGATCAATGAATAGCCACAT
>CAZFWE010000175.1:986-4066 GCA_964522685.1 uncultured bacterium
GAGCGATAATTTCGATTCGAGTTCTTCCCATTCAGCATCTGGATCGGAGCCAGCGACGATGCCTGCGCCGGTATAAAAATGAATTTGGGTGCCGTTGATCATAGCGCAGCGGATGCATACGATCGAGTCCGCTTCTTCCTCTTTGCTCCATCCGAGGACGCCGCCGTAAAGCTCGCGGCGGAAGGGTTCTTCCATTTCGATCCAATCGAATGCTTTTTGCTTTGGAGTGCCGCAAAGCGCTGGCGTGGGATGAAGCGCTTTGACGAGGTCGAAATCGGAAATTTGCGGCTTCAAAAGGCCAGTCCCTTGGGAGTAGTAATGTTGCAGATTGGCCGTCTGATGGATGCTGAGCGGGCTGAAAATGAGTTCTTCGCAGATGTTTGAGGCGCGCAAATAGTTTTCCACAAATTTGAATTCGCGAGAGTCCTTTTCCGAAAACGCTTCGCCTTTTTTTCGGGTGCCGGCCAGGGAATCTACAAAGAGGGTTCTTCCTTCTCGCCGAAAAAGCCTCTCAGGGCTCGCTCCTAAAAAGGCTTTCTTTCCGATCTCAAGGCAGAAAAGGGAAGCGCCTTGCGCTCTTTTTTCCAACGCAGCGGTTACGCGAAAAGGATCGAGCGCTTGCTCGAGATGGAACGTAGTCCTTCTCGCAAGAACTACTTTTTGCAAAGCTCCAAGCTCGATTTGGTCAAGAGCCTTTTCCACCATTTTTCTCCACTCGTCCTTATTGGGTTCATCGAGCCTTATCAGGGGTTTGATGAACCCTATCGGAGGGGGAAGAGAGGATACGAGCTCGGCAGAAAAAGGTGTTAAAGATCCGGCGAAAGGTTGTAAGAAAAAATGGGCATCTTTTGGTACTTCTCTCCCCTCTTTTGAGCGCCAGGAGATCCGATTCAAAGCTTTTCACCCACGTAAAGACTGACCGATCCGAAGTTCATCGAAATGCGCCTTAAAGAGGAAAATTGGGCGCTTTTCATCAGCGCTAAAAATGTATCCCCGCTAGGGAACGTCTCAATCGTCTGATTCAAATATCGGTAAGCCGCTAAATTTTTCGAGAGAACTCCGCCGAGCCGGGGTAAAATCTTCCGCAAATAGAATAGGAAAAAAGGCCGGATCCACCGATTCGGCATCGAAAATTCGAGGATGAGACAGCGCCCGTTTTTCTTGAGCACGCGGTGGATTTCTTGAAGCGAGGCCAGTGGGTTGGAAACATTCCGGATGCCGAATGAAAAGGTCGTGGCATCAAAACTCTCGGCGGCAAAGGGAATCTTTTCGGCGTCACCAGAAAGCAGCTTCGCAGAGGGAAATGCTTTTAATTTTGAACGACCGATCTTCAGCATCTCTTCCGCTAAGTCGATTCCGATTGCCTTTTGGATAGAAAGTCCCGCTCGGTAGAGCGCAGCGATTTGATCGCCCGTTCCTGTTGCGAGATCGAGGATTTCTAAATGGGGTTTCAGCGGGACGAATCGAGCGACTTTTTTCCGCCAGCGGACATCTTGGCCGAGAGAGAGGACTCGGTTGACAAAATCGTAGCTCGGAGCAATCTCATCGAACATTTTTGGGATATCAGACATGAGAAAAAATGTACCTTTTTGAATACTTGATCGAAAGGGATTTTTTCTTGATATTGTTCTCTGCATGCAAAAATTATTTGGCTATCTCCTTTGCTTTTTCGCTCTTCTTATCCCTTTCGATCACCGCTATGACAAGTGGTGTCGTCATTTTTCGATGAAGCTAATTCCAGAAGGGCTCTCTCTTCCAGTTTGGTATGAAAAAAACATCTACGTCTATGCTTCTGATCTCCTTTCAATCGTTCTTTTTTTTCTGGCGCTCTATGCATTTCGCATTCCGCTTCGAAAAATGGTCTTTGAGAAGAGAGCGCCTTGGTTGATTGCCCTTTTCTTCTTGAGCTTGGTGTCGGTCGCGGCTTCCCCCCTTTCCGGTTATCCGATCGCTTATTTCCGTCTTTTGCAGCTTCTTACGCCTATCTTGCTTTTCATGGCTGTTTCCCACTGCGGCAAAGAGTGGGTAATTCCCGTTTTTTGGTGCTTTTGCATCGGCGGCAGTTTCCAAGCTCTTTTGGCCATCGGACAATACTTTCTGCAGCACCCCCTTGGCCTTTATGTTCTAGGCGAATTGAAAATTCCCTACCAAGCGGGTGAAGTTCCCTGCCCAAACGGCGCTCGCTGGATTTTTGATCACTTTTTTGGCTCTTTCTCCGATTTGAAAACGCTTCGGCGCGCCTCGGGCACGTTCAACCACTCCAATCCGCTGGGAAGCTTTCTCCTTATCTCGATCTTCTCTTCGTTCGCGCTTTTTAAGACAAAACCTCGTCTTTTGGCCGGTTGCATTGTCCTCATGATCATAGCCCTTGTCCTCACCTTTTCTCGGTCTTCTCTTTTTGCCGGAATTCTCGGGGCTCTAATCTATTTTTATCGAGCAAAATCTAGCGCCGCTCTTCGATGGATTGCCGGGATTTCTTTAGCTCTCGGATGCTTTCTATTCGGGGAGCAGATGCTCCAGCGGGGCGGGATTTTCAATTACAACGGGTTTTCAGCTGGCTCCGATTCCGTTCGAGTGGAGCAAAACCAAGTAGCCCTTAAAATGATCGCTCGTCATCCGTTTTTGGGCATTGGTTACCAGCAATTTACCTACACGCCGGAGTTCAATGATTTCAGCGGCTCGGAGGCGATTACGATGGTCCACAACAGCCTTCTTTTGGTAGGCGCCGAATCGGGAATTTTTGCGCTTCTTTGCCTCGGAGGATTTTTCTTGATGGTCCTGAGGAGTGGGTGGAGGGCCGGATCCGAAGTAGAAATTGCAACTCTTGCCGTTGGCGTGGCATTTTGCTTCATCGCTAACTCTGATTTTTATCCGTATTTATTCCAACATGCGAAGATGTCGCTCTTTTTGATGCTGGGACTGATGACAGCGCAAGTGTCCAATCTATTGAGTGAGAAGCTAAGAGTCCAGCGGTTGTGAAAAAAAGAAGACGGCCCATTTGGAATAGCGTCGGGTAAAAATCGCAAAATCCGATGAATAGAAAACCGATGAGCATCGCTGTGAGCGATGGAAGAAAAGGG
>CAZFWE010000176.1:0-4066 GCA_964522685.1 uncultured bacterium
CAGTGTTTTATCCAGTTTTTTCTTGCCGCGACGCTGGAGCATTGTTTCTATGCCGTGCGTAGGATGGAGAGCCCGGATCAGGACTGCTTGGGCTATCCCTTCGATGTTGGTTACGGCATTGAGAAGATTGTGGATTCCATAGCAGAGATAGACATAGGCGATTCCTCCTGGGCCATACATGGCTTCAGTTCGTTTAGTTCTCCGGTCGCCATAGACGTGGGAAGCTCGGTCATGGATACCGGCATACCCTTCCGTTTCGATGATGATCCCACCTGTGAGCTTGCCGTCGATCTTTGTAAAGAGGCTTTTTCCAAGCAGATTTCTCGCGACTTCCAAAACATCGGGATTCTGATAGAACGAAGGATCTAACGCTTTTTCTTGGCTTGTTTGGCAATCGTAGCCGGTTCGGAAGCTAGAACCCATTTAGTTTCCTGCAAGATGAAATCGAGAGTTTTGATCTGGACGTAGATCTCTTGTCCGGCGGTAAATGTCTTTCCGGTACGGGCTCCGCGGAAAAGGAGTTTACTGGCGTTGTATTCGTAATAATCGTTGCCGATCTCTGAAACATGCAAGGAGGATTCGAGATCGAACATCGGTACTTCGAAAAAGAGGGCAAATGGCTTGACGCGGGTGACGATAGCGGGATAGACCTGCGCGGGGTCTTCCGTAAAGTACGTATTGGCCAGACGCATCTTTTTAAGAAGTTTGACGGAACTTTCGGCTTTGAAGGAGACCCGTTCTTTTTCAGAGCAGGCGCGAGCGACTTCTTGAAGATCTGCGTCTTCCGGCAAGTCGTCTGTGAGCAGTCGTTGGATGATGAGATCGGTATAGCGGCGGATCGGACTGGTGAAATGGCAGTAGTGTTCAAGCGAGAGTCCATAGTGGCCGATGTTGTCCGGTGAATACTGGGCAAGACGCATGCTGCGGATAAAGCTGATGGAGAGCTGTGAGAGATGGGGAGAATCTTTCGCTTGCTGGAAAAGCGCTTGGATGTCTTTGTGGGTCGGGACCCCAGGAAGCTGGAATCCGAGGGATCGGGCAAAGGTATAAAAGTCTTGGAATGATTCTGCGGTGGGTTGTTCGTGGACTCGATAAATGAGCGATTTTCCCTGCTTTGCGAGATGGATCGCCGTGAGCTCATTCGCTTTTAGCATGAACTCTTCGATCATCTGATGCGTGATGTCGTATTCGACGCGCTGCATTCGGAGCGGAACCCCTTTTTCATCGACGACGATCACCTCTTCGGCCATGGCAAAATCGATACTGCCTCGCTGGAATCTCTTTTGTTTGAAAAGCTGGCAAAGCTCAACCATCCGATCGAGAAGAGCCGAATGGGGGCTTTTCTTTTTCTTCTGGAGGATGTCAAATGCTTCTTGGTAGGTGAATCGCTTTTTGCTTTTGATGATGGTGCGCTCGATTTTATAGTCGACGAGATCTCCAGTGGCAGTAAATTCGGCGAGCACAGATATGGTAAGTCGTTTTACATTGGGTTTTAAGCTGCAAAGTTCATTCGAAAGCTCTTCGGGAAGCATCGGAACTACGCGTCCGGGAAAGTAGGTGGAGTTGCAGCGGAGAAACGCTTCTTTGTCCAAATGAGAATTCGGCTGTACATAGTGGGCCACATCGGCGATATGGACGCCGAGATGGAAATGATTTCGGCTGTCTTTGGTCAGGGTAATCGCATCGTCGTAGTCGCGGGCTGTATCGGGATCGATTGTGACGCATTCGTCCTCTGTTAAATCGAGGCGATTCTTCGCTTCTTTTACCGATATTTTTATCCCGAACTCTTTTGCTTCTGCAAGAGCTTCTTTCGAAAAGCCGTCGGGTAGCTCAAACTCTTCGATCGCGGCTTCGACATCGATGGATGGATCGGAGACATGGCCGATGCAGCGGGTGGCTTCCGCTTCGACGAGATCAACGCTGTTTTTCCAGTCAGTCACTTTGCAGATGATCCGGTCTCCTTCTTTCAAAGAAATTCCCGCTGCTTTGACAATGACTGATTTCTCTCGGCCAAGAAGCGGCGCGTAAGCGCTGAAATGTTTTCCGGATTTCTGGACGATGATTCCAGCTAAGTGGGTGCGGCTCCGTTTCAAGATGGCGACAATCGCGCCTTCGGGACCTTTGGCGGATACAACGGAGGCTATTTCGACTTCGACGGTGTCGCCATCGACCGCTTCCCCGACGAGATGTTTGGGAATGAAGATATCGGGGCCAGCCTCTACTTTGACGAAGCCAAAGCCTTTGTGATGGACGGAGATCGTCCCCGTGGCAAGGTGTTCTTGTTGCTCTGGCAGGGAAAAGCAGCCTCGGTGGATCGCGATCTGTCCTTCTTGGACGAGATCGGTTAAGATTTTTAGAAAGAGTTTTTCATGAATAGGAGCGATGTCTAATTGAGAAGCGAGTTGTTCCGAATTCATCGGCTCGTACCGTTTTCCGGCGATAAATTGCAGTAAGGTACGCGTTAAATTATTGGTGAGCTTAGTCAGTTTTGGATTGTCCTTTTTTTGTTTCTTCGAGGGCATGGTTTTTTTTAGCAAATTCCTTTTCCCCGATCATAGTGGCAATCGGGGAAAAAGGAAAGGATCGGCTTATTGTCGGATGAGAATTCCTGAAGCTTCTAGATAGAAAAGAACTCCTGGGAAAGTCAGACGGCCAAAGTAGTTTGCCCGTTTGTCTTCTTCATCAACAGCCGAAAGAGCCTTGTTGAGAGGGTCGTTTTTACTCTCACCGTTGTATTCATCCAAAGCATCTAACCCACAGAGGCTATTTACATGCTGAAGGATAGCATTGCGAAGACTTCTGATGGAATAGAATTCGTGTTCGTTATTTGGGAGATGAAAGTAATCCATCAAAAAGAGCAACGGATTGTGTTCATTGAAAACCATGGCACCAATTTCTTCTGGGCTGTTATGCGTACCACCTAGGTTATATTTAGGCTCTACTGTATATATTTCCCCTTTTAACCCGAGATCTTCTGCTAATTTGCGTTTTACTCTCCGCTCCAAGTCGGCCATGTGCGCTTCGGTAGGATAGAGGCGCCGGGTCCATACTGTTACCAGTTGCGTTCGATAATGAGTCAAAGCGAGCCCCATTTTGAATTTGAATTCATCTAGAGGCATTTTCATATTGCCAGGTAATTCATCGGCGAGTAGATGGAGAATCCGATCTTCCAGCTGTGAAGCCATCTGATCCGCGCAATTGTCATTTGCATCAATCAGCGTATTAACGAAGGCTTCGACCGATTTTTTGAATGCTTTTTCTTGCTCTGAACCTTTTTCGATTGCTTCTTTTTTCTTTGTAAGAATATTGTGGGCGTTGCTTAGATATTTGGCTATGAGGCTACTTATCGGAGAGCCTGCTTTGGTACCTTTATCATTTTCATAGTCATCCAAAGCTCCTTGGTAACTGCGTTGACGGTTTTCGTAGACTTTTTGTTCTTTACGGCTTTTCTCCGAAAAAGGAATTTTCGGGGGAGCGGGATACGCAAAGCCAAACCATTCTTGCAAATCCTGTGTGCTATTATTTGGTTCATTATATTTTTCTAAAATCGAATCCAAATCGAATTCGATAGCGTCGGCTCTTATATGGAAAAGGCGTTCAAATGTTTTCAACTCGGCTAAACGGAGGAGCGATTTATCAGGTGTCCTCTCCAAATCAACGTATTTGTCGGCAGCTCTTATTCCTTCCGGCCATAGGCGAGTTCTCTCGGGATTAGGGATCGTTTCAAGAGCTGTTTGGGGACTATAGACCTTTTCTCTTTCGAAATCGGGGTTTTGGATTCTAAGAGGTATTTCTTTAAGTCGCTGCAAAACTCCTGCAGGAGCATTTTTAAGAGTACCTTTAGGAGTTCCTGTATCGATTTCTGCGAGTTCAGCCAAAGCTTGCGGGATATCTTCTTTTAGAGTAGCGAGAGTTACCTCGACCGCATTTTGGAACTCTTTGATCCGGGCGAGTGCTTTCACTTTATTTTCTTCAAGCTTATCCTCCTGAAGCAAAGAGGTCATCGAAATAACCAGTGGAGCTATGTTATTCGAACGGCCAAAAAGCGGTTGATGAGCGATTTTGG
>CAZFWE010000177.1:0-4051 GCA_964522685.1 uncultured bacterium
GTCTCGCTCGGACCTGGGTACTACTTCCAGGATGTCATGTGCCTGGGAGCCATTGTCAATATGCCCTTACTTATCCGAATAGGCGAGCTGGATTGATGAAACCTTTCGATTTTAATCGAGCCCAGGAATGGACTTTTTTTCCTCCCGACACTAAAAAATTTCATTGCCTGAGGCTGGCAAAAGAAGCGTTAGCCGCAGCGCAAAGCTACCCCTGTTTTCTGAATGCAGCCAACGAGGTTTTAGTGGAGCGTTTTGTGAGAAAAGAAATCCCTTGGACTGCGATCGGCGAGAAGCTCGATCAACTAATCTCTTCACACCATCCCGAAATTATGGTAAGCTTGGAAGCGATTTTAGACGTGGATTCATGCGCCAGACAACTCGCTTTAAAAAGTTAGGGGATTAAATACGATGCTCCCTTTTAGTTTACTTCATATTTTTTTCGCCATTTTAGGATTGGGATTTTTGATCTTCATCCATGAATTCGGCCACTTTTGGGTCGCCCGTAGAAAGGGGATGAAAGTCGAGGCATTCTCGATTGGCTTCGGCAAGCCGATTCGCTCCTGGGAAAAAGATGGGGTAAAATGGCAGATCGGCTGGCTTCCGTTCGGAGGATACGTCAAGATCGCTGGCATGCAAAAAGAGGGCTCTCGCGAGCCTTATGAAATCCCCGATGGATTTTATGGAAAAACTCCCTGGCAGCGGATCCAGGTCGCTTTCGCTGGACCCCTCGTCAATATTTTATTCGCCTTTCTCATCTTCTCCGTTTTGTGGATTAGCGGCGGCCGTGAAAAGCGCTTTTATGAATTTACTCATCGCATCGGCTGGGTAGATCCAGGATCTTTGTTGTATCAAAAAGGTGTCCGTCCCGGCGATATGATCGACCAATATGCCGGCCAGAATTTCCGAGGGTTCAAAGATCTAGTTCTTGCATCGGCGATGGAAGATAAAGAACTTTCGATCCGCGGTACCAGCATCGATTATTTGACCGGAAAGAAAACTCCTTTTGATTACACTTTGCCGACTTATGAAACTTCTGGAGGGGCGAAAGATAAATTGCAGACGATTGGCGTCATGACCCCGGCCAAATATATGATCTTCAATGGTGGGCTGCCCCCCGGGTCTCCGATGGAAAACAGCGGTATTCAGCCAGGCGATCGAGTTGTTTGGATCGATGGGGAGCCTCTCTTTTCGCTGCCCCAGCTCGGCTCGCTCATCAATGCATCGACCGTCTTCCTGACTGTGGAAAGAGAGGGAGCCGTTTTCCAAACGAAAGTTCCTCGTGTGCACGTCGATGATCTCAAGATGAGTGCTTGGGAAAAAGGAGAAGTGGACGATTGGCAGCATGAAGCAGGCATTAAAACCAAGCTTCAAGACCTCAGTTTTATTCCCTATGCCCTTTCTCCCGACTGCGTCGTGGAAAGCCGCCTCGCATTTATCGATGAAGAAGATCAAATCCGCTCTTTTCAGCGATGCAAAAGATGCAGCTATTTCAATCCGCTTCAGCTAGGAGATCGAATCCTTGCCGTGGATGGGCAAAAAGTTTCTTCTTCGTTTGATTTGTTGCAAAAACTTCAAGAGCGGCATGTTCTCGTTATTGTAGAGAGAGATCCCGCTCGCATGAACACGGTGCCGTTCTCACAAGCCGAGGCCGAATTCGAACAGATCGAACCAGCTTCTCTCGAAGCGATCGTCTCCTCTCTTGGAACGGATAGTTCGATTTCCTCTTCGGGCCATTTAGTCCTTCTTCGACCTGTAGTGCCAAAACAGTCAATCGAGTTGATGAGTTCTGAATTCGCTGCTGAAAAAAAGAGAATTGAAGCGATCAAAGATCCCCAAAAACGGGAAGCTTCGCTTAAGATCTTACAACAGACTGAGAAAATGTCGAAAATCGGCGTTCTTTTGGAAGATAGAGAAGTGATTTATAATCCAAACCCCCTCCAACAATTTTCTGATGCCATGAACGATACCTGGCGCACGATGAAGGGGCTTTTTTCAGGAATCTTAAGCCCTAAATATCTGAGTGGTCCTATCGGTATTGTCACTGTTATCCAATACAGCTGGCTTCACGGGTTTAAAGAAGCTCTTTTTTGGATCGCGGTCATTAGCCTAAATCTCGGTATCATGAATCTTTTGCCGATCCCCGTTCTTGATGGCGGTCATATTCTCTTTTCTCTTTGGGAAATGATTTTCAGAAGGAAGATCAAGGCGAAAACGATGGATCGGCTCGTCATTCCGTTTGTCGGACTTTTGATCATCTTTTTTATCTTTGTAACCTATCACGATATCGCACGGCTATTTGGCAAATTCCTCTAAGACGAGGTTTTAATGCGTTTTGTTCTTTGGATTCTCTGCCCTTTTCTCGCGTTCGCTTCGCCAGTGGTTGACCAGATCCTCTCTGAGATGAGCTTGGAAGAGAAAATCGGGCAATTGTTTGTAGCACCTATTTGCCCGCTCCAAGGCGAGCCGCATCAGAGCAAATGGTTGGAACTATTTGAGAAATTTCACATCGGCAATGCAATCCTCAAACAATCGGACCCTGAAACCCAAATTGAGTGTTTAAACGGATTGCAAAACAGCTCAAAATGGCCGCTTCTCATTTTGGCGGATGCGGAGTGGGGATTAGGGATGAGGATGAGCGGAACGATTTCCTTCCCGAAAAATATGACTCTCGGCGCCATCCAAGATCTGTCTCTTTTAGAGCGATTGGGCGAAGAGATGGCTCGAGAAGCCCGTCTTGTTGGAGTTCATATGAATTTGGCTCCAGTCGTAGATATCAACAGCAATCCGAAAAATCCCATCATCCATACCCGGTCTTTTGGCGACAATCCGCAAGAAGTTGCAGAACGGGGCGCTCGCATGATTCGCGGTCTGCGAAAAGGGGGGATTTACACGTGTCCAAAGCATTTTCCAGGCCACGGCGATACAGCGATTGATTCTCACTTCGGCCTCCCAAAAATCGATCAATTGCCATCTCTTGAGCCGTTTAAAAGGGCAATCGCCGAAGAGACTCTTGCGATCATGCCGGCCCACATCCTCGTTCCAAGCCTTGATCCAAATGCCCCTGCCACCCTTTCTTTCCCGATCATCACCTCTCTTCTTAGGAGGGAGTTAAATTTCCCAGGGCTGGTTGTGACTGACGCTCTCAATATGAAAGCTTTGACCGCTCATTTTTCTGTAGAAGAGATCGCTTGCCTGGCGCATGCTGCCGGTGCGGATCTATTGCTCTATGGAGATCATATCTCCTCTGAAGTGGAAGCGATCCTAAACGATCAGATCCCGCGCGCCTACCAAGCGTTGCTTGATTTATACCGGGATAAACCTGTCCAGCGGCTCGATGAATCTGTGCGTCGGATCTTACATGCAAAAGAGGCGATGGGATTGTTCGAGGTTCGGACTGTAAGGAAAAAACCACATCTAAACACGGAAGCGGCCATCGCTCTCAAAGCAACTCTTTTTGAAGCGGCGATCACGCAACAGGGGGATCCTTTCACTCCGATTGACGAACATACGGCCTATGTGAGCATCGGCCGTGAAAAAACCGATTTTTTTAAAAATGCGTTTGCGAGTAGCTGCGGCGATTCTCGGACCGTCGTGTCGATTCAAGGCATTAAGCACAATGACAAGAACTTCGGCCTGAGCGAGGAAGACCTCACTCTTTGCCGAAATCTCGCTTCCAAGCCCGATGTGATTTTCTGTCTTTTCGGTTCGCCCTATGCTCTATCCTTATTCCCTGCAACGGCAAAGATTCTGATTGCTTATGAGGAAGATGAAGCTGCCTATAGGGCTGTATTGAAGATTCTAAGAGGGGAGAGGCAGGCGGTGGGCCGTCTGCCCATTCACATGTTGATAAAGACTCTTTCGGCAATAGGTTGTGGTGTTGAATATTGGGTCCTGGATGAACCGCTGTAGCTGCCATAATTCTCCTTAAATTGTACAATTACTCTCTTTATTATGTGAAGACTTCCTTAATGCATATCAAGATCCATCGAAAGGCCAGCAAAATCCAAAAATAAGCAAGAAGTCGCCTCCATTCGAAAGCGCCATATTTCTT
>CAZFWE010000178.1:0-4046 GCA_964522685.1 uncultured bacterium
AGGCTACCTGGACCTTTAACCTTAGACTCAAAATATTTTTTGGACAATTGCGCTGATTCTCACTAGAATGGTTCCTCTACTTTTTTGAGGTGCGAAATTGGTTGCATTGGACGAATTAGTTCCACAAGGTGAATCCAGAGTTCTAGAATTCAAAAAATCCACAGCAGTTCTTGCTAGCGCTTTCGAAACACTTTGCGGATTTCTCAATGGCGGCGGCGGTAAAGTCTTGATTGGCGTGACGGATGATGGAAAAATTATTGGCCAGCAGGTTTCTGATTCGACTCTTCGCGAAATTTCAGAGACGATTAAAAAAATAGAACCTCCCCCTGCTATTGAAATTGATAGGGTCGTTTTGCTGGCTGGTAAAGAAGTGATCCTCTTGACGGCTACTCCTCTTTTCCCATTGATCGCTCTTCGAGAAGCTTTGGTAAATGCTTTTTGTCATCGACTTTAATACCGATCCTGGCGGTGCCGTTAGCGTTGCTATTTACGACAATCGTTTGGAACTTTGGAATGATGGAACTTTGCCTTTCGGTTTAACACCTGCAGATTTGAAAAAAGATCATACTTCGCGGCAACGGAACCCTCTTATTGCCAGCCTTTTTTACAATCGAGGCCTTATCGAAAAATGGGGCCGCGGCACGCAGAAAATTGTAAGCCTTTGTGTAAAAGCCGGTCATCCGGAACCCGATTTTTTTGAACAATCAAACTCATTTATCTAGTGCTTACATAGCGCCCCATAAGATTTCATATAATCTTACGGAGCGGCAACGGTTGATTCTTCATATTTTATCTCTTCCTCCCAGTACAGGGATTACTTTTACCGAGGTTAAATGCAAATTGCAGAACCCGCCGGCCGATCGCACTTTACGGGATGATTTCCAGCAACTTAAGCGACTTGAATTGGTCGAAGTTCATGGTCATGGACGGGGAGCAAAGTGGTTTTTGATGACACAGCGGCGGAATAAGGCGGAATAAGGCGGCCTTAAAAATCGACGCGTGCGGAAACCGTAAGTCCCTGGGTCGTCAGGCTGTTGTCATTCGCAATGAATGAGTAGCTGGAGTTTTCGCTGAAGAGAAGATGCTCGAATTTGTTCTGACTGAAGAAGTCGTTGAATTCCCACCCCGCTTGGAGGCGAAGAGCGACCCGCCGAGCAAAGGTGTAGTCGAAACGAATGCCGAGAGTAATGTCTAAGGTCGGCACTATTTGATGAAACTCGTCGAGGATATCGATGGCGGTCGAGAGGGCGATCTGGGAAGAGGTCGATTGCTGCTCGACGCGGCGCACGTGGAAGTTGCCATAAAGAAGAGAGCCTCCGAGGTTGCCGATCAGGCTAAAGTGGTTCCATACCGCCCATTCCGTATCTACTCCAGCGCGAAATCCCACCCCTTTGAAGTCGTTGTTCATTTTGATGTTGTCGGCATAGATGATTGTTGCGTCATTTTGGCCGCCGGACAAATTCGTTTTGTAGGATTGGTCGATCCAAGCGCCTCGAATACCTAGATGGGGCCGTAAAGAAAGGCAATTCGTCGCTTGGAATACGCGGGCGATTTCCCCGTCGATGAGGTTGAGATGGAGGTCCCATCTGGCATCGATGTAGGTCACGAGATTGGTAGAGGTCGGTTCGACCATCGTCGCCCATTCCGGATAAAGATAGTCGGAAAAAGCAGAGATTTGCGCATCGGCAGCGGTAATGAAATGAGTCCAATTCGCGAAGAGCTCCCAACGGTCGTGGGGCATCCGATATCCGATCCCGGCCCGAAAACCGGAATCCCACTGAAAATGGAGATTTTCTACCTTCCCCTTTCGTTCATTGGTGATCGAATTTAGGGTGAGGTTCGTCGCATAGGAAAGGCCTTCTTCTTGAGCGAGCCAGTAGAGATAATCAGCTGTTGCGAAGGCACTATGCTTATTTTGAAGGCCGGGCTTGACTCGGTTTTTACACTTGAGGGTATTTTCAACGGCTGTAAGGCGCGATTCGATGTCTTCATAGTTCTTGGCCGAGGCGTAAACGGAAACGAGGAGCAAGGCAGCGATTAAAACATTTTTCATAGCCTTATTCGTAAAATGAAACATTTATTTTGTCAATCCTGTAAAGCAGCTTTACATTCCCCCTTGATTTTAAGGGAGCTTTTGGGAGAAGATGGAGGTCTTTTCATGCACTGGTAGCTCAGTTGGATAGAGTACCTGGCTACGAACCAGGGGGTCAGAGGTTCAAGTCCTCTCCAGTGCAATTAATTGGGAGGGTGCATGTTTCTTCAAAAGTTCCCTTCTGGGCCGTTTGATACCAACGCGATCCTCTTTGGCTGCAAAGAGACGAAAAAAGCCGCTGTCATCGATCCTTCCCCCGGATCTACGGAATTGATTTTGAAAATAGCTGATGAGGCGGAGCTTACGATCGAGCAGATCTTGCTTACCCATTCTCATTGGGATCACATCGCAGACGTTTATTCTCTCAAAGAAAAAACTAGCGCTTCCGTATTCGTCCACCCTTTTGATGATGAGAATTTACGACATCCGGGCAGCGATGGAATCCCTCTTTTCTTTCCGATTCGGGGTGTTGAGCCGGATGGGTTTTTGGAAGAAGGGAAAACAATCCAAGTAGGCAATCTCCAGATCGAAGTGATCCATACACCTGGACACTCGCCAGGAAGCGTCTGTTTTTACTTACAAAAGCAAAAGATGTTGTTTTCCGGAGATACGCTATTTCAGGGGACCATCGGGAATCTCCATTTGCCCACGGGAGAACCGAAGAATATGTGGGGATCTCTCCGGAAACTTTCGCAGTTGCCGCTCGAGACAAGGGTTATTCCAGGGCACGGAAGCGATACGATGCTCTCCAAAGAAACATGGCTAAACAATGCCGAAGAAATTTTTTCAGAATAGAGGTGCAAAATGTCATTAGTCGGAAAAAAAGCTCCAGAAATTAAAGCAAAAGCCGTCGCGAAAGGAAACACGATCGATTTTTCTCTCTCTGACCATTTGGGAAAATATGTAGTATTTTTTTTCTATCCCCTCGACTTCACGTTCGTATGTCCAACCGAGTTGCACGCATTTCAGGAAAAGTTAACCGAGTTTGAAGAGAGGAATACAATCGTAGTCGGCTGCTCGATCGATAGTTGCTTTTCTCACGCCGCTTGGCTGAAGACCCCAAAAGCAATGGGCGGCATTGAAGGGATCACGTATCCAATCATCTCAGATATCCATAAGTCGATCGCCCGCAATTACGATGTCTTGAAAGAAGACGATGGAATTGCCTATCGGGGGCTTTTTCTAATCGACCGCCAAGGCATCGTACGCCATCAAGTCGTCAACGACCTTCCGCTCGGCCGTTCGGTCAATGAGGCTCTTCGCATGGTTGACGCTCTCATCTTCCACGAAAAGCATGGAGAAGTATGCCCTGCGAATTGGAAATCGGGGGGGAAGGCAATGAAGCCGACAGATAAAGGCTTGACCGATTTTTTTGCAAAAGCTTAATTTGCAGTGAGATAGTCGTAGAGATCTTTCTGAGAGGTGATCAAAAAGCTTTTATGGGTGCGGCAAATCACTTGCGAAGCATCGATAATTTTCGGATCGCCGACCCCCGGCAAACAGAGGGCATTTACCGAATGCGCCTTATCTTCGAAATATTTCAATCCAATATAGTAATCCGGGTTGCTAAATCCTTCTTCTTCAACGCGAAAGTAAATCAGCTCGCGGCGGAAGAGCAGCGCCTGAATGGCGAAAAATAGACCCTCGCTTTCTTCAGGGGGATTGCCGAATATATCCACGAGCTGTGGCAATTCTTTCAAAAAATAGGGGACACGGTATTGCCCTTTTTCCGCTTCACCGAAGATGGTCATCACATGTCGCATATATACACCTGCCGTATAAATCGGCATGTAACAGATTATACCATTTATCAAAAATAATCTTCACAAGCGCACCTGTGATTTTTCTGATAAATGTACTTAGATGTTTTTAGAAAATGAGTTCGGAAAAGGCTTTTTTCATCGATCGCTCTTTTTGGCGGGGATTGATCGAAAGTTTAAAGACATAGGAAACG
>CAZFWE010000179.1:0-4034 GCA_964522685.1 uncultured bacterium
CGCAGCCCGGAAAATGCGAACCAAAAAATGTGCTATGCTTTAATCCCATCAAATGTTAAAATTTTTCTACTCAAATCTTAACATTAAGGAGTCATATCATGACGTCTGCGACAATGTTGCCAACTACTCTAGGCTCTACTAGTTCATTACCTCAGCCAAGTCCTTCTCTTCCAATTCCAATTCCAAGGCTCACTATTCAGACTCCTAACCGTGTTTACTCGCAAGTCGATTCTCTCTCATCCCCTTCAGACAAAGGGAAAGGGCGAGAGCGGGCAATGGAGCAGATATTCCGAGAAATTGTGCAAAAATACCACTTACACATGGAAGTCCTCTGTGAAGATTGGACCTTCAAATTTACGAATCCACAAACGGGAGTCACTGCAAGCGTCTTCGGTTATAATTTTGACATCAATCGAGGCGGTGCCCAAAAAATATGCGATGACAAAGTCGCTACTTCCGCGGTACTACTCAAGGCTAACGTGCCTGCCATCGAGCATAAATTATTTCTCAGAGATTGCAATGTAAGATATGTCGATGTTGCCGGCAGCATGGAGCAAATTTACAAATACACCAAACAGTTTCAGTATAATGTGGTATGTAAGCCGGTAAGTGGATCAGGTGGGAAAAACGTATCTCATGTGGAAAACAAAAGAGAACTGAACGAAGCTGTAAGAAATTTATTCAATCAATCGCACTCCATTTGCATAAGTCCTTATAAGAAATTTAAACATGAATACCGCATTATCATGTTTGAGGAACCTCAACTTGTCTTCAGAAAAACAAGACCTAGCTTAGTTGGAGATGGAAAATCTACTGTTCTCCAATTATTTCTAGGGTGGGCTCAAACCAATACGGCTTCCGTCAAAAAAATGGATCTATCAAAGCTTCCATTGGAGAGAGTATTGGCAGAAGGAGAAATTCTCGAGCTTGGATGGCAACACAATCTATGCAACGGAGCTTCTGCACAGTTATTGCCGCTAAAAAACAGAAAAATAGAATCTATTCAACAGAATATCTCAAATACCACATCCGATAGCAAGCAAGGCGATTTTAAGGATCAAGAATTATTAGGCAGACTCATCGAGATCGCTAAAAAAGCGGTGACTGCTTTAGGAATTCGTTTTTGTTCCGTAGATATTGTAGAGTTATCCGATGAGAATCTACAACCCGGTGAACGCTTACAAGTGCTGGAAGTCAATGCCGGAGTCTTGATGGAAAATTTCATCAAACAACACGGCTCTAAAGGATACAAAAAGGCAAAATCCATCTATGAAAAAGTCATTTGCGAAATGCTTAAAATACCAGTCGAAGAAATTTCTTTTGCGGCTTCTGCTCTATTGAAACTATCTTCCAGTCCAGATGATTCTTCTTCCGATGGAATTGATTCACCCTCTCCTTCCCAGGGCTCTACCACTTCCTCCCCTCGAGATGAGGTGGATCCGTGCTTTCTCCTAAATGAAACCCATCGAGACGATGTGGATCCTCGAGCCCCTCTAACTGCGAGTACACCCACGACGCCCTCTTCGTCAGCCCCCTCCTCTTTAATCACCGTCCCTCAAAAAAGAATGCAAGAACAATTAGAACAGAGGTCAACTACCCCTACTCTCTGGGAGTTAGGGAGTAAAAAAGCCACGGATCAGACTTAGAGGGTGTTCGATAAATAAAGGATCTATGCTCGCTCGAAGCTCAACTGACGTATCGGGGTTACTACCTCTTTCCATTGCTGAAAAAGCAAAAATGCAGCTTTTTCAGGAAATCGCCGACGATCTTAAAATTCGAATGGAAGCCATCTTGAACGCTTTTATTATCCGGATGGACAACGGATTCATTCAAAAAGAGATCGTGGGTTTCACGTTTGACTTGAATGGCGCTGCGGCGGCAAGAACCTGCAACGATAAGACAGCCACTGCTGCGATTTTACAACGAGATCAAGTGGCTCATGTCGAACACATCCTCGCTTCCGACTGTGATCCCAACGACTTTGCAAAACAATATGATTATAATCTCGTTTGCAAACCTAAAAATGGGAAAATGGGAAACGGGGTAGTTCGAGTCAGAAAACCTAACGATTTACAAAAGGCTTTATCGACAATTTCCGAATTATGCCTCTCTCCCTATTATGAAATCGAGGGTGAACATCGGGTTGTGATGCTCAATCATATTCCCCTGATAGCTTTTGAAAAAGTAAAACCTCAGATTGTGGGCGACGGTAAATCTACCGTAGCTCAATTAGTCGGCAATTACTTTTCGAACACGCCGCCGACTTTTCTTCAGAAAATGAAAGAATTCAAACCCGCTTGGCTTCCTTTGGGAAACATTTTGAATCCCGGAGAAGTCATGCACCTACAATGGAAACATAATATCTTCACTGCGAGAGTTCTGGATCCGAACCAGGAAGCCTCTCTCATCAGAAATATCCACGAACTTGCAATTGCCGCGACAAAATCTTTGGGAATCACCTTCTGCTGCGTCGATATAATCGCTATCAAAGGAGGCGGCTTAAGGGTTCTGGAAGTCAATGCTTCTGTTTGCCTGGAAGCGAGAGAAATCGGCTATGAAAACGTAAAAAAAATCTATACCTCTGCCGTCTCTTTAATGCTTAAGATCCCAGAGATTTAAAATCGAGTAGAGATCTAGTGCTCCATTCTGCTATTCTGAGGCTCGTATGGAGTAGATATCATGGAAAGAAAAAAATTTGATATAGCAGTCATCGGCGCTGGCCCAGGTGGCTACGTCGCGGCGATTAAAGCTGCGCAACTCGGCAAATCGGTCGCTTTGATCGAAAAAGACCAAGTTGGCGGGACATGCCTCAATGTTGGCTGCATCCCCACAAAAACGCTTCTTTCCAATGCCTCGGTTCTTCACCAAATCAAGCGCGCTGCCGAATTCGGGATCGAAGTGGGGCCGATCGCCATCCACTATGAAAAGATGAAGGCTCGCAAAGACCAGGTCATCGCTAAAATGCGAACCGGCCTCGAGGGGCTCATCAAAAGCAATAAAATTGTCGTTTTTCGCGGCACGGCGAGCTTTGAAAATGAACGAGAGCTCAAAGTGAGAGGAACGGACAATCTCTTTATCCAGGCCGATAAAATCATCATCGCCACGGGTTCGATTCCCTTCGACATGAAGGCATTTCCTTGCGATCATACACGGATCCTCAACTCCACTTCAATTCTCGAACTAACCCATCTTCCTAAAAATTTGGTCATCGTCGGAGGCGGTTATATCGGTTGCGAATTCGCCTCCCTTTTCGCCGAACTGGGAACCAAGGTCACCATTCTTGAAGCCCTTCCCACGATCCTGACCGCGCAAGGCCCTACTGTCTCTACATTCATGACAAAAGCGCTGCAAGCGCGAGGCATTGAGATCCGAACCAACGTCAAGGTCCAGACCATCGAAAATCAAAAAAGCCATGTCACAGTGACCCTTGCCGAAGGAGGGAGCTTGAACGCGGACTATGCGCTAGTTTCTGTTGGACGAAAAGTCTATGTAGAAAATCTTATGCCGGAAAAAGCAGCTCTTAGTCTCAATGAAAAAGGAATTCTCGAAGTCAATGAAAAAATGGAGACGGCAGCCCCCGGGATCTATGCGATCGGCGATGTGACTGGAAAATGGATGCTTGCGCACGTCGCCTCGCACCAGGGCATCGTCGCCGCGATGAACGCCTGCGGCCATGAGGCAATCGTCCATTACGAAGCGGTCCCCGCGGTCGTTTTCACCTCTCCCGAGATCGCCACTGTCGGCCTGACGCTTGAAGCGGCCGTAGCCCAAGGCCATGCGGCCATACAGGGAACATTCCCTTTCCAAGCCCTCGGAAAAGCGCAGGCGGGAATTGAAACAGAAGGGTTTGCGCAAGTGATCTCCGACAAACACACGGGGCAGATTCTCGGTGCAATTGTCATCGGTCACGAAGCCTCCAATCTGATTGCAGAAATGGCCCTTGCCATTCAAAACGAACTCACGCTAGAGTCGGTTTTGGAGACAATCCACGCCCACCCCACGATGGCGGAGAGCTGGCATGAAGCGGCGGCAAT
>CAZFWE010000180.1:0-3994 GCA_964522685.1 uncultured bacterium
CCCTGGCTTCAAGGCTATCTTCGCTGCCGTGGATGAGATGAGTCCCGATCATCCGCAAACGTCCGATATCCATTACTGCGAACGTCCGGTTGAGAGTCCAATCGTTATTATCGAAAGAAATATTGGAGAAAGCATCGACTGGATGATCGGTGATCATCATGACGCCTCCGACGCTTCCCATCACATTTGCGCCAAGGTGCATGAAAAAATGAGCGTATATATCTCCTAATTTTTCGACGAGGGCTTCAGCGAGAGTCGTCGAATAAATCTCTTGTAGGATGATGATATGAGGCAGTTTTTTACGGAGCATTGCAACGAATTCATCGATTCGATCGGTCCAAGAGACAACGCCGCCCCGATCGTAGTGCATACCCCCTTCTGGCCCGCAAAAATTTTGTGTGAGGGCTGTTGTCCGATTTCCAAGAGGGATTTCAGGGGCTCTGGTCTTAACGTGCGTATAGCCGTTTTCTTGGAGGGCAAAACCGATCGCGCGGAGAATTTTCACCATAATCCCGAGAGTCAACACCGTGGCTGCGAAGGTGATGGGAAAAAGGACCGCTAAGTAAATTGTCAGCACAGCAGCTAAACCGATAATTGCGCGGAATGCGATTTCCTGGATGATCGGATAGTTGCTGAATTTTTCCGAATCGATTGGGCCGAGAAGCCTATACCGGATCAACTCGTAGGCCTTGCAAAAGGGTTCGGCTAGGACGGAAGAAGCGTAGAGGAAGGAACGGTCCCATCCAGCAGTCGAGATACTGGGAACCGGAAGGGCAATGGCAGTCATTTTTTTAAATAATGGGGGTTAACTCTCTTTTTGGTAAAAGCTGCGGCTGAAATGCCAAAAACGCCCCCAGAACATGCCCACGAATAGATTTGAGAAAATCAAATCGGTCCCGAAAATAGCCGAATTCTTATACGCCATTGGATCCGTGGCGTAAACCAGTCCAAAAATATATTTCAGCGCGAAAATAGAAATAGAGAGAAGGAGCGTGCTCCAAGAGCCTGGAAGCGATATTGTTTGTCGTTCTGCATCCACGAGGAGAGGCCAATTGCGGACTTGAAGGTAACCAATAAAAGAACCGGCTAAGAGAGCAAAGATCCATGGAATTAAAAAGAAATAGCGATTTTCGAGATCAGCGAACAGGCTATAGATTGCCCAACCGAGAAAGAAGATGGGGATGACCGTGAGTTTTTTAAAGGAGACGACCGTGGGCTTTGAGGCGCGAACTCCAAGCATGAGAAAATAAGTGAAGAGAAGATAGATCCACCAAGGAGTCATCTCAAGGAGCTGAAACATGTGTGGAAATTTAGGATATTTGCTATATCGGTTGCAATGAGAAAAATTTTATCAGGTTTTAGGACTGCCGAAAGAGAGCGTCAACTATTCAGTCGACGCTCTTCTTGAACTCCTAGAGACTGTCCAAAAACCAGTCTCTCAAAATACGTAAGGAATGATTTTGTAAGGCACTTCTTGGCAATACTTGTCCCAGCTAGGTCCATATTTCACCGAGCACCGTTTATCATGTCGGAAGGCTCGATCAAGAAGAAGAATCGACAGAAACGCGAAATAGAAGTAGGGCATGAAATTATCGAATAAAGCCGGAACGCTCCAGAAAAAAGTGGCGGCAAGTTCTGGGATATAGTGAAAATGGCGAGAAAGGCCCCACCATCCAGACGCTAAAAGAAGGCTTTTTTTCATCTCTCCATTTTGCGTCGTATACGTTGCTTCGATGAGTTTTGGCGAACGGCGCCAAACTAGGCAAGCTCCATTTTTAGCGCGGACGACTTGGCGCTGGCGGTCTGCGAGATAATTTACGATGATACTCGCGGCTCCAGCCAAGAAGATCGTCGTCGCTAACCCGTTACCTAAATGGATGGGGTGATTGACCAAATAGAGCGAAGGCGAGGTGTAAATGCAAGGAAGCCAAGAGAGGCAGCCCCAGCAAATCATAAAGCCTGCTCGATCGTGCATGATGTCGAGCGACCGGAAATATCCCGGCTCCCATAAAAAGAACTTCGTGACGTAGATCAGTTGGAGAGCTATGCCCACCACCATCGAATCGGAAATTCCGTAGACGGCATTTTGTTTGGCTGCGTAAGAGAGAAGGATCAGTCCCCAAGACATCATACCGAAACGGCAATTCGTGAATTGCTTTACATCCCATCCGAAAATCCGCGGATAGAGTTCCGTCCCCCAGTAGAAGTCAAATAAGAAATATCCCGAGCTGCCGTTATCGGTCGTAGAAGGGTTAAAAATCCCTTTGAAATAGAGAAATAGACAGAATAAAAGGCTAAACACATTGAGGGCGCCGAGAAGCGGGCCCATATTATCGTAGATAATCGTCGGCGAAAACCAATGAAAGTAAAACGAGGCTAAAGAGAAGGAAAGAATCGTGATGACATACGAGGCGAAGCCGTTTGCTTTGTAAAGGGGGATGTTTCCTTTTGGAGTGATAGGGCCTAAAAACGATTTTCCCGGGACAATGCGCATCAAAGCCAGTTGGAACAGTGCAAAACATCCTAAAATCTTCCAAGCGGTCCAAGAGCCGAAGAACACCGGACTCCAAATTTCGTAGACCAAAGAAAAAAGACCCTTTTCTCCGGCAATATGCCAAAAAGTCATGAAAGAGCCATCTAATGCGGTATTGATATACCAAAAAACAATCGCGATCGGAGGGCAGAGGGCGATTAATAGAAGGGGGACGAAATACTTGTGGATCCACTGTGGAAGCCTCGCGTTAGGTTCGGACATGAAATCTCCTTTACTTTATAGACAATCTTTTACACATAAGGTTGCTTTTTTTTCCATGTTTCTTTTTATGCAAAAAATATTTTCTTTGGACGGGAAAATAGGGGATCGGGTAAAGTATCGGCATAATCTTCCACCAGTTTATGGCGGAAGGGCTGTATTTAGGCAGATGAACATTACAAACACACGATCCAACTCCTCCCCCGGATTTAACCAAGGCATTGGTATTACCACCACCAATGTCATGGGCGCGGTCGTGATGTGCAATGTCACATCCGCTTAAGAGCCCTTCATCCGCCAAAAACTTCAAAAAGACTAGAAAAACCAAAAGAAGACCCGGCGGATGAGAGGAAATTCTCAAACCTAAGGAGTCGACCATGTCTATCAAAACAACGGCCATAGAAGAACCTAAAAAAAGTTCTATATGGACCTCCGGCCTTGCCCTATTCTCAATGTTTTTCGGCGCCGGCAATCTCGTCTTCCCTCTCCTGGTCGGAAAAAATGCCGGAGCGGAAACCCCCTCTGCTTTGGCAGGCTTGTCTCTATCCGCAGTTGTCTTCCCTTTTCTAGGGCTCGCTGCCATAATGCTCTATGAAGGGGATTTGAAGACCTTTTTAGCTCGTCTCGGCAAATGGCCGGCAGCCGCTCTCTTGTTTATTTTGGCCATGAGCCAGGGGCCTGTCGGAGCGATGCCTCGGTTGGTAACGCTGATGCATGCGAGTATAAAACCGTATTTTGATCTTTCTCTGGGAGTTTCTAGTATTTTTATCTGCGGAGTGATCTTTTTCCTTGCGCTGCGCCCTTCGAGGATGATGCATCTTTTAGGCGTCATTCTAACGCCTCTATTGCTGGCCACATTGGCGCTTCTCTTTGGGCTGGGTCTTTTTCACGGTCCGGAGCTATTGCCAGTCTCTGAGGGAGCAGTACATCATTTCCAACAAGGCTTACAAGGTGGCTATCAGACACTCGATTTGATGGCGGCTCTTTTATTTGGAATGCTGATGATTCCCCATCTTTCAAAAGGGGGCGCTAGCGGGGGCGAGGTCCGGAAAAAAATGCTTGGGACGAGTTCGATTGCCGCAGGGCTCCTCATGATTTCTTACATTGGGCTTTGCTATCTTTCAGCCTCGTATGCCCCGCTCCTTCCTTCGGGGATTGCCGATGTCGATTATCTCTATGCACTCGCCGTCAAAATTCTGGGCCCATCGGGGAGTTTCGTAACAACAGCGGCCATCTTTTTAG
>CAZFWE010000181.1:0-3978 GCA_964522685.1 uncultured bacterium
AATCCTCCTCGGGAAAATGCGCTACCGCGTGAACGGGTTTGCGAAAAAAGCGTATGAGCAAGGCGGCCGCGGATTGACTGCAGCGATCACCGGCGCCTATTCGGACGAAATCCTCTTCCAGCGAATTGCCTCCATGCTGAAAATGGGGATGCTTTCTTCGGAGCTTCGAGCGCAAGGCAATTTGAATGCACATGGAATGAGCACCAGCGCCGATTTTTATAGCGGCGGAGCCGATAGCGTCTTTATGCAAATGATCACCGAAAAGGATTGCCGAGAAGGGATGAAATTTAATGAGCTTTCTTATCATGGGAAAGCCCGTTTTCTGATTTCACTCGACGCATTAGAAACCGGAACCTATCAATATTTCTATGATTCTTTTGGCAACCGGCATATAGATGCTCATTATTGGGGAGGCAGTTACAGTTCACGGCCTGGTATTCTCGAGTTCGTCGATGAACTCCAGAATGCTCAAAAACCGGATCATGGGTGGTGGAATCACCCCTACGGTGATCATGAAGTCATGCTCAAAGAACGGCTCGACCCCTCCTTTTTCACAGGGATTGCCGTCAATAACGCGAAAACTCAGAGCGATCTTATGAACTATCTTAGAAGCCAGGAGCTCGTTCAGAGAGATCACTCAGGCCAGGAAATGATCCTGGGAATCGCGGCCGATCGGTTCATTCAAATCGCAAAGAGCGCTTCCGAAAAATTATTTACTTAGTGCGGTTTTTTTTAAAGAAGGCGTCGATACCATCGACGATACCGCGCGCGACTTTTTCCTGATACTCGCGTGTTCGTAAAAGAGCTCTTTCCCCTGGATTGGAGATGAATCCGCTTTCTACGATAATGGCGGGCATTGTCGCTTCTCGAAGCACGTAGAAACTTCCTTTTTTAACACCGCGAGAAACCGCTTCAGTACGGCGTATTATACGACTTAAAACAGCTTCTGCCAATTTGCGGGATCCAGTTGAGCGGATACGATCGTCCCGATTCTCATGAAACCAAATCTCAATCCCTTGAGCCGTTGGATTACGCACAGAATTGCAGTGGATACTGACAAAAAGATCGCCCCTTGCCTGGCCTGCGATTTCGACTCTCCTCTCAAGGGAAACGAAGACATCGGTATCGCGCGTCATGATGACGCGATAGCCGAGCTGGTTCAAGTGCTTTTTCACAAGTCTCGCTGTTTGCAGACAGATCCTTTTCTCTTCGCAATAAGGAGCCTGCGCGCGGGCACCCAAGTCCCTGCCTCCATGTCCGACGTCGACAATGACGACTGGCGCATCGGCGGGAACCGTCAACGTCGATGCCAACATCGGAGTCATTTCTTTTTTCAAAGGCCCTGCCCCGAGCAGCAAAAAAATGGCTAAGATTTTATACATGTGAGAGCAATGTTCTCAAATTCACCTCTCTTTTTGCAATGCTTCTTTTGTGACGATCACATCGTCAAAGGGAATAGTCTGATGCGCAAATTGCTGAACTTTTTCATGTCCTTTGCCTGCAATCAATACGATATCCTCCGCCTCTGCCATGCCAATCGCTAGAAAAATGGCTTCTCTTCGATTCACCTCGACAATCGCTTTCCTTGGATCTTGGAACGCATTTAGAATCTGCTGGCAAATCGACGCAGGCTCTTCGCTTCTCGGGTTATCGGAAGTAATGATTGCTACGTCTGCAAATTTCTCCGCTGCTTTTGCCATTTGCCTGCGACGCTGCGGGTCCCGATTCGGTTTTCCGCCGCAGCCGAAAACACAGATAATGCGCTTACGCGCAATTTCACGCAGTGTCACAAGCACGTTTTCCAATGCTTCTCCCGTATGCGCATAGTCGACAAACACCCATATTCCTCGATCGTTCAAGACCCTTTCAAGTCTGCCCGGCGCTGTTTGAAAGGAAGTTAAAATCTCTGCAATTTGAAAAAGCGGCGCTCCCCAATGAAGCCCGACGGCGATTGCGCCAAGAGCGTTATAGACATTAAAGCGCCCCATCAGAGAAATCTGAAACTTCTGCATTCCTACAAAAAATGTGGTTCCCGACTCGTCGAACTGCATATTTGTTCCGCGGATATCAGCCTCTTTTTCAAGGCCAAATGTCCACGACTTAGGGCAATCTTTTCGCATAAACGGAGTCCAGTCGTTATCGGCATTAAAAAGGCCGCATTTGACGTTCGCGAACAGTTTTTTTTTGGCCGCTGCATACTCTTCCATCGTCGAATGATAATCCAAATGGTCAGGATACAAATTCGTAAAGATTCCCACATCGAAATCGATCTCTTCCACCCGATTTTGCTCCAGGCCGTGGGAGGAGACTTCGAAGCTCACTGCATCACACCCTTTTGCCAGCATCTCTTTCAAAAGTTTTTGGTTCTGGATCGCGCTGTGCGTCGTCAATGTCGAGGCCCGCCTTTCTTCGCCGAGGATGGTTTCCACCGTCCCGACGAGCCCCGCCTTTTTGCCCAAGCCATTCAATAGATGATGGACTAAATAGGTCGTGGTCGTTTTCCCTTTTGTTCCCGTGATGCCTGCGACAAACATCGCTTCTGAGGGTGCTCCATAAAAACGGGACGCCAAAAAGGGCTCGAGGGCTTCGGGCTTTTCCACGATCACTTGCGTTGCCTTGCAAAATGGGTCATATAAATCGGTGACAACCGCTGCGGCTCCCGCTTCCAATGCTTGCGGGATAAACGCAGCGCCGTTGCATGCGGTCCCTTTTCTTGCAATAAACAAATTTCCGGGAGAAGTCGTCCTCGAATCAGCGGTAAGTCCAGAGATCTCGATCTCCTTTGAGCCTTTTACCTCAATCCCTTGGACGCCTCTTAACAACGCTTTTAATTTCATTGGTTATGCCTTACATATTCTTCTTTCAGAGCTGCGATTTCAGCGAGCATGTCTGCCTTCTCGGGATCTCGCCGCGGATCGCCTAGAGGAAATCCATACGGATCATCCGGTGTAACACCCAGATATTGAAGAGCTCGGGTCGCAATTTCCCGGAAAATCGGCGCCGCGCAGACTCCGCCCATTTGGTGTTTGCCTACCCCGGGAATGAACTTCACCTCAGGCTCATCGATCGAAACAAGCAATACAAACCGGGGATTTTTTGCGGGCGCGAATCCTAAAAAAGAAGAGATATTCTGCGATTTCGAATAGATTCCATCAAGGATCTTTTCCGCGGTTCCAGACTTTCCCGCCTCTGTATATCCTGCGATATCTGCCCTCTTCGACGTTCCCCCTTCTTTCGTGACGAATTTCATCCCGTGCACAATCGTCTCCACAATCGAATCGCTGAGCAATCTCTTTCCTTTTTTCATTTCGGTCTTATCGACGAAAATCTGCTCCGCGCCATTTTTCAACTTCTTGGCGATTTTCCGGACGAGATGTGGCTTCACCTCGAATCCGCCATTGGCTAAAATCGCATACGTGCGAACCATTTGGATGCTGTTGAGGAGAATATTATGCCCCATCGCCAACGAATAAGGCGTCGGAACGGACCATTCGAGCTTCCCATTGGGATGAAGCTTGCCGGGAGTCGGAACAAGCCCGACGCTTTCAGCGGGAAGTTCGATGCCAGTTTTAGTGCCGAGGCCAAATGTTTCAGTGAGCTCTTTCCGATACCAAGCGTCTCCTTTCGTTTCAATGAGCTTTTGAATAGCTCTGGCTACATAAATATTTGATGACTTTTGCAGGCCGGCATTGAGGTTGAGAAAGCGATAGACACGAGCGTCCTTCAAAGGGATAGTGCGCCCAGGAAACCAGCCGTTGGCCGTCGGGACCCATTCCTCTGCCGTCAGAATCGGTTTTCTCCCTTCCTTTTTGAGTTCTTCACTTGCTTTGAGGCAAATCGCCAAATTGATCGATTTGAAGATCGATCCCGGCTCAAAACAGTCGGTGACCGCTCTTACCTTTGTATTTTCCAAGAGATCGGGATTATTGTAATAATCAGAGTAGTGAGCTGGATCAAAAGCCGGCGTTTGCGCTAATG
>CAZFWE010000182.1:0-3969 GCA_964522685.1 uncultured bacterium
CTAGTAGGTTTCTCGGGCCACTATGAAAAAATCAACTCGTACCGACAGACTTGGTATGGACCTTACATCGGGGCGAGCATTTATGCGGATCCAGGTAGAAGCCTTTCTTTTGAAGTGGGATACGCTTACCACTGGCTCCATTTGCGCCTCCATACGGAAGATTTCAAGACAAATGAGAGTGGCAACCACGGACAAAGCGGCTGGGCGGAGATGGAGTGGAAGGTGAGCCGGCTGTGGCGGCTAGGCTCTGCCGGAACGATCGAATACTATTTTTCGAATGAAAATCTGAAACTTCGCTTTACCTCCATTTCGGTTTTATTTACTATTTCAAGGCAATTATGAACAACCCTTCCGGCTATCCGCGTCCTAAAGACCGGCTTCCTTCTCGAGATCAGCTCATTATGGGCCTTCATGCCCTTCATGAACTGCTCCGCCATGCTCCGAAGAGAATTTTGAAAATCTTTACCTCCGTCCGGGATGCTAAAGAGCGAAAAACGGGAATTTTGCGCGAGTGTGAGAAATGGGAAATCCCCATCAGCTTTACTTCGGAAGACAATTTGTCCCGCATGTGCGGATCCGATTCTCACCAGTCTTTCGTAGCACAGGTGAAGGGGCGTACGTTTTACGATGTCAAAGAGTTCTTGGAGATTATTGAAGAGAAGTCTCAAGCCTTGGTCCTTTTTTGCGATCAGATCTTCGATCCGCAGAACTTTGGCGCTCTCCTGCGCTGTGCCGAGTGTTTTGGCGTCGATGGAGTAGGCTGGTCGAAGAATCGGGGAAGCGATTTGACTCCCGTCTCTTCGAAGTCGAGCTGCGGGGCAAGCGAATGGCTTCCACTGATCCGCATCTCGAATCTCGCAGAAGGGGTCTCTCAATTTCAAGACGCGGGCTTTGAAGTCGTTGCAGCTGCCTTGAAAGAAGGGTCGATGAACGCCCTTCACTTTCGCTTTGCCGCAAAAACGGTCTTGGTGGTCGGCTCTGAAGGAGAGGGGATCCAACCTCTGATCTTAAAACGGGCGGATCATATCGTCCATATCCCGATGTTCGGTAAAATCGAATCCCTTAATGTCGCACAAGCCGCAACTTCGCTTCTCACTTGCTATCGAAAAAATTTTGAGTGAACCATTATACCAATCCCAATAAATAATGTCTTATTTGGTTGGCCAGGGAAGCGAGAGGCTTGCGCGACCGTGTAAAGAGAGCCAGGCGTCGATGCTTTGCTCGAGGATTTTGGCTCGTTCGACGAGTTCAATCATTTCGTCCCAATTGACTACGATCCCGCAGTCTTCGATGAGCGCGAAAATTGCATTATAAAGCTCGTCTCCGAGATCGATCATTCCATCGTCCACGCAATTGACGAGATAGATCCGGAGCGTTTCAAGGTTGTCGTGGGCTGCTTTTTTAGCCTCCCAGAGATCAGAGTCTTTTGCCATCTTAAGAATCTGTCTACAGAATTTCTTATTTCTTTGTAAATTGCAAAGCACGCTGCAGCATGGCGGCCCTTTTTCTCATTGCGTGCTGCTGGTCACGTGCCTTCTTTTTCATTTTTGCATCGCCTATTTCTCTCACCTTTATTTCCTTTGCCTTTTTGATTAAGAGTTCAAATAACTGCCTATCTTTGATCATCGTGAAAAACTGAATTGTGCTTTGATCGAGAATGTCGCTGGCTGAGATCAAAGCAGGCATCTCGACCAAGTATTGTTTGTAGAAAGGCAGAATGGTTTCCGCACAGGTAAGCGCCATAGAGAGAAATTCGGGGCGTTCGTTTTCCATCTCTGAAATGTCTGATCGGAAAAATCCTTGAGCAATTTTCACTTCATCAGTAGAGAGAAATTCGGAGCGCGCGGTTTCCATCTTTAAAATGTCTGATAGGAGCAATCCGTAAGCAATTTGCACTGCACCATGCTCTTCGAGGTTGATCTTAAAGCTCGATTCGCAAAAGACTTCCTGCAGAAATTGGAAAGCTTTTCTGATATGAGTCGGAGAGCTCGTCGTTAGCTCTGCCGTCGTCATGCCCACAACCAAATTGGCGAAAAAGAGCCATTTCTGATTGATGTCCAAAGTTTTAAAAGGACCGTCTTTCATCGCGGAAATAAATCCGGTGAAAAGAAAATTGGATTCGTTCGACTCCGCAGCGACAAATGGCCATAGCTCTCTCGCAATGGTGAGAAGGGGGGTGATCGAATATTTCAAAGATTTCGAGTCAAGCAGAGCTTGGAAGGTCTGCTTCGATAAATCAGCAAATAATCCGAAGAATTTTTTCTTGACTTCATCTTGAATCGGCAAGAAGAGATTGATGAGATAGAAATGAAAGGTGTATGCGGTTAAGAGAACATCTGGAATTTGATGGGTACAAACTTCCACTGCAGGCTCTCCCACTAGTTCTTTTTCCATTGGAAGGAAACCTTCTGGGATTTTATCTGGGCGTCCATGGAACCGATCTCTATATCTAAAAAAGTTTAAGCCGTTGGCATCCATTTTCAATTCTTTCGGATCAAGTCGCTTTTCTATTTCGAGAAAGAGTTTATGAACCGAACGAAGGATTTTCATCCCTTCAACGAGAATAGCGTTTTTACGAAACTCGACAAGGCAATCGGCAAGGCGCATTTGCAACATGAGGATAGACTGCAAAGCGATCTCCGGTCTGAATTTGCTAGACTTGACGGCGAGAGATTCGATGAGAAGAGGAAATTCGTGGGATTTCCATTCGACATCGACAATATCGATCCATTGAGTGGGATCGACATCCTCTCGCCCAAGTTCCTCCAAAAGATCCTCTGCAAAGCGGACATCTCTCTGACTAAGCTCATACAAGGAAACAGTATAGAGAGGAACCGCTGTTCCGGCTTTTTTAAAAATCTCTAAATGAGCGCGGAAAATTCCCCTAATGCGCAGATAGGTCTCTTTGGATTCAATTCTTCCTGCATGGATGGCAAGCAGCCTTCCCCAAATGCTGGCAGCTATTTTATGGACTTGGCTATTTTCAGTATGAGAAGCATCGAAAGCTTCCAAAATCCGGAGAAAATCACATTCTCTCCATTTGAATCCAGGAAAGGCTAGTTGTTGAAGAAGAGTGTCAAGGTTTTTTAGATTCTTGGTGTGATCACTGGACTCTTTTATTTTGCCCATGATCAAGGATAAAAGCTTTTGCCAGTCTTCGGATTTAAGCAGATGATCAGATGGGCGTGAAATCATAGGCAGAATCGCAGGGATAAGATCACCTTCTAACGCATCGACGCATTGCCAAAAGAACTGGATAATTTTAGGGGCAGCGCGCGTTTGTACAGGGAGATGTGTTGTTACAAGCGCGAGCTTAGAAAAGGGGTTTTCCCTCTCTTCTTCGATTTTTTTGAGAATAAATTCTAGAACTTCTGTCTGTTCTTTCTCAGAATGGGGATTCAACATGTTTTTGAGGACAGGCCAGGTCTTCTCAAATGCTAGACTAGAAATCGTCTCTTTATGGTTTTTGAAGACCTTCATCGCTCCTTTTTCCTTCAAGGAAAGTTCGGATTCGATTCGTCGAAGAATCTCTAAGGCCGCTTCTTTGCCGACCTTGAGAGGAAAATGAAGTCTCATCTCCTCGAGCATTTCCAAAGAAAATATCGATGGATTGTTGGTGAGATGGTTGTAAAAGTAAAGTTCCAGTCCTGGCGGGGGACTTGATTTTATAAGGCAGGTTTTTGCCCACTCGAATTGAAATGGCAGGCTGGATTTTGGATTTCCCCAAAAGTCATGGGAAGTCAAAATGGTAGCGTCAAAAGCGGCTCGAAGAAAGGGCAAATGGGTTGTGTCCCAAATTCGCTGTTCAAAAAGAGCTTTTTTCAAGGCCGGAGAGTCGCTGCGAATCTGACAGGCCAATTTCACAGAAAATTCCCAATCGGAATTCGCTGTAAAAAGGGAGAACTGTTCGAGTTTTTCTTTTGCACAAGGGGTTTTGAGCGCCAGTATTTTGAGTGTTTTGAGTTCGGA
>CAZFWE010000183.1:0-3915 GCA_964522685.1 uncultured bacterium
GATGGCGGCTTTTGCCTTTTCCTTCATCACTTCTTAGGTAGCAACTTGGGTTATGGTTATAACAAATGAATTTTTACGTGAAACTCCTCATCGGCTGGAATACCAGAATCTTCAGAAAAAAAGAGAACAAGACCAGGAAAATTCAACTTTATTTAAAATAGCGGCTTGTATTCCCGTATTAGGGCTAGTTATTTGTCAAATACAGACTACTTCCTTAAATAAAAAGCTAAAGGAGCTTCCTTTACCTGAAACACTTAGACCTCATCCGATGCTTGGAAATATATTGGATAAAAATGCTTCTCCAGAAGAAATAAAAACTGCATGTGAAAGAGCAGCGCAATTAAAATCTATAAACAGAGACTACACTAAAGCCGCTTTAGTAAATAACATATTGACAATCGCTCTTTCTGTATATGCATTAGCAATTAACGTAATCCCTTTTGCCATTGGTGCGATTTTAATTGGTGGATTTTCTGTAACAACAGCTATAATTACGTTTGTCCTCTACATTGATGATTCAATTAAACGTTACGAAAAAATAGGCGCAAAGACAGTGAGAACTGTTAAAGAAGAAGGGTAGCATACTCGCGCAGAAGGTTTAATTGAGCCAACTGCTGAACAAAGAACGCTCCTCTTTGTTTCCTAAGCCCAACAACAATTTCCACTAAAGAAACATCTAAATTTTTTTTAGTTATTTTACCGGTCGCGATTTGCTCTTTTAAGATGAGAGCTGTAATAAGTGTTCCTGTGCGGCCTACTCCAGCGCGGCAATGAACCCAAACCAAGTCTGCAGGATTTGGAGAATGCTCTTCCACTTTTCGCACAAGCTCATCTAACTGCTCGGAAGTGACAACGCCAAAGTCAGGCCAATCGGCATAATGAAAACGACTCACTTTTGCCCGAATTCCTTTTACACTATCTGCCACTTCATAAGTGTATGTATTGCCGGTTACTTGTACTAATTGCACAGACATCGATCCGTAGAATTTCGCTTCACTTAATTTATTCGGGTAATATTTCTCAACAGCATCTTTTCTTCCCGTTAAATCGAAGATTGTAGAACAATTTTCGGATAAAATAGACTTCCAGAATATCTCAAAATCTGCTGGCAAAGGAGCTTGAGAAGCGATAAATGAATATTGAGAAATGCCTTTACCCACTTTGTTTGCATGAAACCCAATTGCAGTTTCTTTAGGACAAAATATATTCCCCGAGAAACGATGACCGAAATCAGCCGGATCGTGATTCTCAATCCCAGCTAACTGCATTTTTGTTTCGTTAGTTAGGTTTGTCCACAATTTTGCTATAGGCAAAATAACTGATTCAACTCGGTTAGAAGCCTCCAATGGAAACACGCCCTGGGGAACCTTTAAAGCTGCTGTATCTTGCTTTTGAACAGGCGAAGAATCTTCCGGCTTCGTTTGTTTTTGTTCTTCTTTAGGCTTGGAGCTAGAATTGCGGCAAGTCGCAATTGCAATAGAGACCACACACATCCCAGCGGCGCCTACTAAAAGACCAATCGAGACACTCCAAAGAACCGCGATAGCTATTCCGGCCAGAATTGAAAAAATGGTAGACACCCCTTCCATACTTGTAAAAAACTGACTGATTTTGGATGCTGTTTGAGGCCAACTCGAAGTTTTTTGGAGCAGCTCGGGAAAGTTTGCGTTATGCACTGAAGAAATAATTTGACTTGATGCATTTGCCATAAAAAAAATCGCATTTATTTGCGATCATATCATAACTCATATCTCCACATTAAATCAAGAAATGTTCCAGCTTGAACCAGTCCATAATTTTTGAATTGACTTGTGTATCTAAAAAACTATTTCTTCTTCCAATTCGTAAACTCAAAGCGGCGGCGGCGGCGCTCTTCAGCTTCCTCGTACCGTTTTATTTGAACCGGCAACTCAGGAATGACAGAAATAACCTCGACCGGTTTGTGGTCGTCGCCGACGGCGACGAAGGTGAAATACGCAGAAATGATGTGTTTGTGTTCCAATGTACGAAAATCTTCGGCCTCTACTCTCACCCCAACTTCCATCGAAGTGCGCCAAGTTCGGTTCACAGAGGCCATAAAGACCAGAATATCCCCTCTTCGGGCAGGATTTAGAAAATGAACTGAATCGATCCCCAATGTTACGGAAACCCTTCCACTATGCCTCTTTGCGACAATGGCTGCAAGGGTATCCATGAGAAATAGGACCCTCCCCCCGAAAAGAGTGCCATGGGGATTGAGATCGTTGGGAAATACCTCGACGACTTGATCTACAATTGCTGACTCGGAAACCGGTTTCCCTGCTTTTTGCTCCATATGCTCCGAATAGCAAAATCAGGGGAATGAGGCAAATAAAAAAAAAGCTCTCTGGATACCCAGAGAGCCCAAACAAAAACAAGGAGGAAAAATTTTATCGCTTGGAGAACTGGAAGCGTTTACGAGCGCCTTTTTGGCCGTATTTCTTACGTTCTTTTTTGCGAGGGTCGCGTGTGAGATAGCCGAGTTCTTTCAACTGCCCGCGAAGCTCTTCATTGTCGCTCACCAACGCCCGAGAAATGCCGAGGCGAGTTGCAATGGCTTGCGCCTCAAGACCACCGCCTTTCACGCGAATGATTAGGTCATATTTCACCGAATCACTGAATTTTTTGATGGGAGCGAGAATGGCTTCGCGCTGAAGTTCGAGAGGAAAATGCTCTTCAAATGAGCGGCCATTGACATCGACGATGCCAGTGCCTTTGCGGAGGCGAACGGAAGAGACTGCTGTCTTTCTACGTCCGATTCCAATCGTTTCGTTCAACATGATTGTTCCTTTAGAGATTGACGTTGATTGGGTTTTGCGCTTTCATATCGTGGTCGCTCCCTTTATAAACGCGGAGCTTCTTGACTTGTTGGCCGCCAAGGCGGGTTTTCGGCATCATGCCTTTGATAGCGTGCTCGAGAATATATTCAGGATTGCGATCGATCATCGTCGAGTAAGGAACTTCTCGAAGCCCTCCGACAAACCCAGTATAGCGGCGGTAGATTTTACGCGCTCTTTTCATACCGGTGACCTTGATCTTTTCCGCATTGATGATGACGACGCCGTCGCCACAATCGACATAAGGAGTAAAATCGGGACGATGCTTGCCGCGAAGTACTTTTGCCACTTCGGCTGCAAAACGACCGAGAGTCTTACCGTCGGCATCAAAAAGGTACCATTTACGGGAGGAGTTAGCCTGTTGCTTAGTCAACTGGGGCGTTTTCTGTTTGTGATTCATCAAGTTAACCTTTCTAAAAATCTGAAGCCATCAGCATACATTTTCCTCCTATTTTCCGCCAAGAACTTTTGAATCCTTGCGGTGAGAACCGCCTGTATGCTACCCTTAAATGCTCATTTGAGTAAAAAATTTATGGCTACTGCTTCTGACTTAAAGACATACTTTATCCGCACTTATGGCTGCCAGATGAACGAGCTAGATACTGAAATCATGGCTGGCCAGCTTCAAAAGAGAGGTCTTTTCCCCTCACTCGATGAAGAAACGGCCGATGTTTTGATCTTCAATACCTGCTCCATCCGAGACTTAGCCGAGAGGAAAGTCATGGGAAAACTCGGCCAACTCGGCCGAATGGGTAAAAAAAATGCTATTATCGGCGTTACGGGCTGTATGGCTATGGCCAAGAGGGAATCTCTTTTCCGCAAATTCCCCCATCTCGACTTCGTGGTCGGCACCAATAACATCACCGATCTAGGCGCTGTCCTCGATGAAGTCCTCTATACCAGCCGCCAAGTCTACAAGATCGACGACCGCTTCGAAGAAAATCTCGACTACCTCGTCGCCAAGCGCGATCATAAGATCAAGGCTCACGTCTCAATCATCCGCGGCTGCGATAAATTCTGCACTTTCTGCGTCGTCCCTTATACCCGCGGCCAGGAGGTC
>CAZFWE010000184.1:0-3857 GCA_964522685.1 uncultured bacterium
CGATGTTCCAAAGGGCAAAAATAATCGATTCATGACCACTTTGGTTTTTGCCAAACCTCGCGTTAAATGGCTCGATTCCTTTCAATCGCAAATAAGCTCGATGTTCAGCTACTGTCGGAGCTTTCGTGGCACTATCCGAAATTTTTTTGGCTTCGTCAGCAGCTTCATTATGACGTTAAATTGCGGATTTAGTTGCCCATCCGATCTCTAGGCATATCTTAAAAAGAGATCAGCCCAATAAGGCCTTTGATATAGTGAAAGAAAAGCTGCTGGGATATCCAGAACATGAAGAAATGGGGTTAAAATGTCATTCCCCAGAAAGCGAAAAGCCCCGACTTTCGCCGAGGCAAGACGCCGATCAGGAACTCCCGATCCATTTATAGAACCCATCTTATTGAACTATCGAAAAAAGATCAAGCGATCCTAAGTCCCGAAGAGGAACTAAACTTCCCTTGAAATGAGAAAATACGCGACTCCTAATACAATGAGTCCCAAAAGAATTAGACGAGATTTGTGAGTGCTATTGTATGATCGGGTCTTTTTTCCTTCAATATCATGAAACTTCTGATGGCAATAACTGCAAAGCACTATTAAGTCGTATATGTGAGCATGTTCTCGCCCGTGGATGCCATAATCCCTATGGTGAGTGACTAATCCCATACGGCTGTTACAGAGTTGGCACCGATATCCGGCCCTAAATTTGGTGTGTGCTGCTATAGCTTTCCAATAGGGTGTTTCTAAAAAATACGGGAAAACAAGGAGTGTGAATTTGATACCGAAGATCACCGGACGACACTCCAAAGCAAACCCAACACACAATTGTGCGAGCTCTGTTTTGGGTGACTGAAGGACGGATTTCCAAACTCCGTTGGATTTCCGCATTTCTCCGGCAAGAGAGTCTTTTTTCGAGGGTACTTTTACCCCCAATTTCTATAGAGAAACTCCGGGTGTATGATTCGAACATACGACCAATGGATTAACAGTCCACTGCTCTACCACTGAGCTAACCCGGAATAGACTAGCTGATAAAAAGAAACACCATCATACGACATTGATCCGATTCCTTGCAACCATTTTTAAGAATGGACGAAAAGCCACCATCTAGCTTACCCTCAATCGTTATGAGTGAGCAAATCGCTGGATTCATCGACTCTATCGTTTATGTCCAACCAGAAAACGGCTTCACCGTCGCCCGCCTAAAAGAACCCAAAAAAAAAGACTTAACGATCATCGTAGGCATATTTCCTGCGATTCAGCCCGGGGAAACAGTCCTCTGCCAAGGAATTTGGAAAACCCACCCTTCCTACGGCCGGCAATTCGACGTCAGCGAATATACGGTCGAGCGTCCCTCAGATTTAATGGGAATACAAAAATATCTTGAATCAGGGCTGATCAAAGGCATCGGGCCTACCTATGCCAAGAAGATCGTCGATCAATTTGGAGACAAAACACTGGATGTTTTGGACAAGACCCCGAACCGTTTGCGAGAAGTCTTTGGCCTCGGAGAGAAGAAGATCGAATCGATCAAGAAATGTTGGAAAGAACAACAGTCGATCCGCGATGTGATGCTGTTTTTGCGAACCCATGGAGTAAGCCCAGCTTTTGCTCAACGCATTTATAAGGTATTCGGAGAAAAGAGCATCGAGAAGGTGAAGGAAAACCCCTACCACATCGCAAAGCATGTCCACGGGATCGGGTTTAAAATGTCCGATAGTATCGCACTTAAGCTCGGTTATCCACTCCACTCTTCTCCTCGGATCGCCGCCGGGATCGAGCATGTGCTTTGGGAGCTGAGCAACGACGGTCATACCTGCTTTCCCGTTGTAGAGCTATTGCCACTAGCCAAAACAATGCTAGAGGTCGATGAGAAGCTCATCGAACAGGAGCTACAGCGACTCGTCGAGAATAAGACGTTGATCGCAGCGGATCATAGCGTTTGGCTTGGCCCTTTTTGGAGCTACGAACAAGGCATTGCTAAGGATGTGCAGCGCCTCGCAGGAAACCCACAAGCAATCCGGTCGATCGATGCAAAAAAAGCGGCTGATTGGGTTGAAGGGCAACTACACATCCAATTCGCCGAGCAGCAAAAAACGGCGGTCATCGCTGCTCTCACCGATAAAATCCATATCATCACCGGGGGCCCTGGCACTGGAAAAAGCACAATCACAAATGCGATCATCACGATCACTTCGAAATTGACCAATAAGATCCTTTTGGCAGCTCCGACAGGGCGCGCAGCGAAACGCTTGACGCAAATCACGGGAAAAATGGCTTTTACGATCCACGCTCTTTTGGAGATGAATTTCGAATCGGGCGGATTTAAACGCGGCAGAGACAATCCTCTCGATTGCGATCTATTGATCGTGGACGAGGCGAGTATGATCGATACACCTCTTCTTTTTCACTTGCTCCGCTCAATCCCGAATCGGGCACGCCTTCTGATCGTAGGCGATATCGACCAACTCCCGAGCGTCGGCCCCGGAACGGTTCTGCGAGATCTCATCGCCTCGGAGATCTTAGGCGTCACGCGGCTAACGGAAATTTTCCGCCAAGCGAAGGGCTCAAAGATCATCACGAATGCGCACCGGATCAACCAGGGAGAATTCCCCGATCTCAACTCTTACGAAAAAAGCGATTTCCACTACATGGAGGCAGAAACGCCAGAAGCGATCCAGCAGATCATCCTACAGCTCGTGTCTGAGGAAATTCCTAAAAAATGGAAGCTTGATCCGATCGACGACATCCAAGTCCTATCTCCCATGAAGAAAGGAGCAATTGGCGTCGAAATGATGAACGATGTGATGCAGAATCTCCTCAATCCGTCGCTAAAACCGCTCCTCCGTTCAGGGCGCAAATTCTGCTCGAATGACAAGGTGATGCAGATCAAGAATAACTACGACAAAAAAGTATACAACGGAGATATCGGCCGAATTCAAACGATCGACGCAGCTGAACAGCTTCTTGTCGTCTCTTTCGACGACCGGGCCGTAGAATACGATTTCTCCGAACTAGAAGAACTTGTGACCGCTTACACCTGTTCAATCCACAAATTCCAAGGCAGCGAATGCCCCTGCGTGGTCATCCCAATCCACACTTCTCATTTTAAGCTTCTTCACCGCAATCTTCTCTATACTGCAGTCACGCGTGGGAAAAAACAGGTCTATCTCGTCGGCTCCAAAAAGGCAATCGCGATTGCGATCCACAATAATCAGGTACAAAAGCGATATACTGGTCTAATCAAAGCGCTGAAAGAAATGCCCAAAGCGAGTCCCCATTTATCCCCTCAATTAGAATTCAATACGCTTTAGAGACTATCAAGCAACGGTACTGCCAGGCGGCAGCTGCTGGATCATCGGCAATTCTCGATCTGAACCCATGCCGGCTGCTAAAATCATTCCTTGGCTTTCTATGCCCATCAAGGTAGCCGAAGCGAGATTCGCCAGAAGAAGGACTTTTTTACCGATGAGCTGCTCGGGTTCGTATTTTAAAGCGATGCCAGAGACGATCGTCCGCTTTTCAAAGCCGAGATCTACAGTGAGCTTAAGGAGCTTTTTCGATTTAGGCACTTTCACCGCTTCCAAAACCTGGACTACGCGAATATCGATTTTATCAAATTGCTCAAAGGCAATGGTTTCTTTGAGCGTTTCGTAAGAGGTCGTCTCCATTGGCTTTTCCTTTTTTTGAGACATCGCTTTCAGTTTATTAATCTCTCCTTCGATTTCCTCATCTTCGATTTTCCGAAAAAGCGGAGTCGGGTCATCCAGAAGTTGCCCCACGGGAAGGCTTGTCTCATGGATTTTTTTCCAGGATCCTTTGGAAAGAAGAGACCGGTTGCCGATCATTTCCCAAATCTTTTG
>CAZFWE010000185.1:0-3809 GCA_964522685.1 uncultured bacterium
GCAGAAGGAAAAGCCCAGCTTGCCGGTGCGCACCGCGTCGAAATCTCCCCTGATGGGCTTCACTATCTTTTTCATTTGCGCGATAACCGCTGGTCTAATGGGGTAAATGTCACCGCTTCTCAATATGAAGTCGCCTGGAAGGACGCTCTCTCTCTGGACTGCAACTGCTCTCATAAAGAACTTCTTTACCTCCTCGAAAACGCCATAGCCGCCAAGGAAGGTCTGCTCCCGTTCGATCGGGTAGGCGTCAAGGCTCTCGGCGAAAAAACTCTTTTCGTGACTCTTCAGGCTCCTTGCCCTAATTTCCTGAAACACCTTTCCCAACCCATCTTTTTCCCTCTCTTTCAATGCAAACGAAAATCCCAAACAGAATTCAACGGCCCGTTTCTTGTGGCAATCTGGGACAAAGACGAGTATCTTTGCCTCAAAGCAAATCCCTATTTCTGGAATCGGGAAAAGGTCTCCCTCCACCAAATCGATATCTCCATGATTCCAGATCCGATCGAAATCCTCGCTCTCTACGAACAACAAAGGCTCGATTGGATCGGATTTCCCCTCTCTCCCCTTCTTTCGGAGATGAACCTTCTCTTCCTGCACCACCCCGCTCTTAAAGGCTACGCCCTTGATTCCAACGGCGCCCTAGACTTCAGCTACGCCTCCTTTCGAAAAAAAAGTTAAGAATTGAACTGCCTTACTTCTTCAACGAAAGCTGCCACCGCTTCAAGCGGAGTTCCCGGTTTAATGCCATGGCCTAAATTGACAATGTAAGCGGGATCTTCTTTCATCTCTTCCAGCATCGCGCGTACTTTCCTTTTCAACTGATCCATCGGCGCGAAGAGAAGATCGGGATTGAGATTGCCTTGCAAAGGCGTTTTGATTGCAGATCGAATCTCTTTAAGAGGCCTTTCCCAATCGACGCTGATAGCGGCGGGATTTAAAGCGGCTAGCTGCTCCGCTCTTTTAGCCGATCCTCGCATAAACACGAGGACGGGCCTATCGACGCTTTTGATGATTTTTTTCAACGGCTTCAAGCTATACTCTTCAAACTCCTCGTCGCTCAATACGTTCGCCCACGAATCGAAGATTTGAATAGCATCGACGCCCGCGTCGATTTGCCGACGCAAGGACGCTATACACATCTCAGCGAGTGCGTCTAAAAAAACACTGAAATCTTCTCTTCTCCAGTTTTTTTTGGAAGGCTCCATTAAATACGTGGCAATGGTAAACGGACCGCCGCAAAAACCGATGAGAGGAACCTCGAGTTGTTTTTTGGCGAATAAGACAGCTTCTGCAATTGGATCGAGTAAACCCAAATCTTGCTTCAAGGCGCCCCAATTTTGCTCCGTCGCGAACGGGAAAATGCGAGGGCCTTCTTGAAATTCGAGGGCAAAGCCCATCGCAGGGGCAATCGCCATGATATCAGAAAACAAAATCGCAGCATCAAAGCCGAACCGGCGGATGGGTTGAAGCGTAGCCTCGGCGGCAAGCTGTGGAGTGAAGAACATCTCCCGCAAGGAATGTTTTAAGCGGAGAGCCTGGTATTCAGGCAAATAGCGCCCCGCCTGGCGCATAAGCCAAATGGGCGGAGAGCCTCGATTACAACCTTTTAACGCATCAAGAAACTTCATCCGATTGACGGCAGAGAAACCCAGTCCTTCAGGGCTGGGAGGAACTGCCGCTCCTTTTTTAAGATTAAAAATATTTTAAATGTTTGGTAAAATTCCTTGCCATGGCTATACGCACGATTCGATGTAAGCTCAAGTGCTCTCCAGAAGCCGCTTCTGCTTTTCTCGAGACAAAGCTTTGCTTTGCTAAAGCGTGCAATCTGGTTTTGCAAGAAGCTGTCAAAACGAAAACCAAAGATCCCATTCAGCTGCATAAGTTGTCGTATGCCAATATTCGGAAAGATTGGCTTTTGAGTGCCAATCTTGCGGTTAGAGCCATTCGAAGAGTAGCCTCGGCTCTTTCCCGAAAGAAAAAAGGGAAACGACCTCTGCCCAAGCAATTTCGTTCGGCCAGTATCGAATACGACGCCAGGATTTTTACCTTTTGGGAAGAAGGGTTCAAAATCTCTTTGAGCACGTTGTCTGGTAGGGTGAAGGCATCTTTGGATATTGGAGATTATCAGAAAAAAGCTCTGCAAGGAAAAAAGCCTACGTCGGCAATTTTGGTTCAAAAAGGCAAAGAGTGGTATTTGAACATCGCAATCGACGAAGAAGATCCCCCTTTGAAAGAAGGAGGGGTGATCGGGATTGATTTGGGACTTCGCTACACCGCCTATACCTCTACCCAATTCTTTTCTTCTGGAGAAAAGAGACAGATCTTCAAAGCCAAAAGAGCCCAAGTCCGAGCGAGCCTCCAATCGAAAGGGACAAAAGGCTCTTACAAAAAATTGAAAGAACTTTCCGGATATGAGAAAAGAAAAATCCGACACGAGAATCACAATCTTTCCAAACAACTTGTAGAAGAAGCCCAAAGGCACAATGCCGGAGTCATCCGGATGGAACAGCTCGGTGGCATTCGCAAGAAAACCCTTGTTTGGAATCCCCATTCCAACAGACAAATAAGTGGCTGGAGTTTTTCCCAGCTGCAGCAATTTGTCGTCTATAAAGCCAGACGCGTTGGCATTGCGGTGGAATTTGTGAACCCGGCCTATACGAGCCAGGTATGCTTTAGCTGTAGACAGAAGGGTCTTCGAGTTAAAGACGTGTTTAAGTGTACAACCTGTGGAGAAAGACATGCGGATTTCAACGCCGCCTGTATGATCTCGATAGGTGGGGCTGCTGTAAACCAGCCTGAATTGAGGGTATAACATACTAACTCAAAAGCTTTCGCCTTTAGGCAAAAGTTGTTTACTGTTCTGAAGCGATGAGGCGTTCCACAATAGCGTCGACATTAAAGCCGAATTCGATCGCGAGGTCTTCAGCCGGAGCCGAATGGCCAAACGATTCCATGCAGATGGCCACACCGTCGATCCCGATGTATTTATGCCAACCCAATTCGGATCCAGCTTCGATCGCAACGCGGATCCCGATATCACCTCCACAAATGCAGTCTTTGTAGTCATCGCTCTGCTTGTCAAAAAGCGCCCAGCAAGGCATCGAGACAACGCGAACTTTCTTGCCGATCTTCTCAAGGCGTGCCGCTGCGTCAACCGCAAGATGGAGCTCGGAGCCGGTGGAAAAGAGAGTGAAGTCGGGCCTGCCCTTCGAAGCATGGACGATGTAGGCGCCTTTGGCCATCCCTTCGTCATAATGGATTTTGGTATGTTCTAAATCGGGTAAATGTTGACGAGAAAGAACAATGGCGGTCGGACCGCGGTAGCGGAGAGCGGCGATCCAAGCCATTTTGACTTCATTGGTATCTGCTGGCCGGATGACATGGAGGTTCGGCATCGCGCGAAGCGAAGCCAGCTGCTCAATCGACTGATGCGTGGGGCCGTCTTCACCTAAGAAGATCGAGTCATGCGTAAATTGATAGATGACATGATAATGGGAAAGCGCCGCAAGGCGGATCGAGTTGCGCATGTAATCTGAAAAGGTGAAAAATGTCCCGCAATAAGGGGTGATCATGCCGGTGAGAAAAAGGCCGCTCGAAGCAGTTCCCATCCCAAACTCGCGAACCCCGAACTTGATGTTGCGGCCCGAAAAATGGCCGGGGCTCAGAATTGGAAACTCTTTCATCATCGTCAAATCGGAGACCGAAAGATCCGCCGACCCCCCGTAGATTTGAGGCAAAGTTTTACCCAAAACTTGCAGTACTGCCGACGAGGCGGCTCGTCCTGCAACGGGCGCTTTGATCTCGATTTC
>CAZFWE010000186.1:0-3767 GCA_964522685.1 uncultured bacterium
GGGTTCTTTCGTTTCGAGGAATTGAATCTCTCCATGAGCAAATGGACTCGAGCATTCAGCTGCGCAAAGAAGGGTTTCTTCATTCAAGAGAGTCCAAGATCCGAGTGGCGTTGTAGGAAGCAGGGAGGGAAACGGGAGGCGCTTAGGAGAAAAATAGGGTAGATTTTCAGCGATCAACTCGCCGCGCCGGATGAAAACATTGGGATAGTAGGCCCAGAGGCCATGGATAGAGCGGAGCTTTGCAGCCGCGTCTTTGATCGAATGGAACGGGATTGTTTGGAGATTGTGCCAAATGTTTTGGACCCAATGGACGTTTTGTACAGGGCCTTCGGCGAGGAAGAGTCTCCCCAGTCGGTCTGTGATATTTTTTAACTCTGATTCAAGGGCTTCTTCCAGCCCTTCAGGGGCTAAATATCCAGTTTTATGCATGTTGTCGGCAATACTCCCCGATGCAAAGGCCAGTCGCGACGGCGACATTTAGGCTTTCGACGGCATCGGTTCCTGGGATGCGAATCGAGTGAGTCGAGCGTTTGAGCAAGTGGCTTTTGAGTCCTGTCGACTCACTTCCAATAGCGATGATCGAGCGGGATGGAAAGGTAAACTTGTAGAGCGATTCGCCGCGGTGCGAAGAGGTGGAGATAAAGGCGAATCCTTGTTTTTCAAGAGTTGCCAAGGTTTCGAGAGGATGCTTTAAAGATACGATATTGACGATTTCGGCGCCGCCTTTGGCGATCCGGCAAGCAGAGGGAGTTAGTGGGAGATTTTCTCCCAAGATATAGGAAACTCCGAAATGGGCCGCAGTTCGGAGGATCGATCCGAAATTATTTGGATTCTCGACACCGTCAAGATAAAGAAGACAGGCATTTTTCGGCAGGCTTTTCAGCAAGATATCGGCTGAGAGAAGAGGCGCTTCTTTAGCGAGGATACAGACTCCCTCATGGTGTACCGAATCGCTGACTTTGGTCAGCTCAACTGGAGGAATGATATGGTAGGCTTTCCGGTTCTGGGCGCACCATTTCAAAACACCTTTGAACGTCTTTACGTTCGTCGGGTCAACATAAATGCGGACAATATCAGCAGGCCTCTTAGCCGCGAGTGCTAAACAGGCATGGATCCCATAATATTTTATTTCTTTTGCCATGGGGCAAATTTATACCATAGAACATGAATTATACCAATCTCAGTATTATTTACTGGGATTGGTATTAATAGGGACAAGTCTAAAATTTACTTGGCTCAATAGTTTAAGTTCCAAAGGAGGGAGAATTTTCCCTGCTCGGGTTGCTGTTGGCTTTCGGCTTCGAATGTGAAGCCGTGGGTGAGGTCAACTTCGATGGCGATATTAGGGCTGCTGTCGTCCGCTCCTTGTTTGATCGAGACGAGAAACCCGGGGAAAACAATTTTGCCGACTTGGAGCGCAATGGTCTCTTCCCCTTCAGTTCCGCTCGGAGTCATGACGATCTGCAGCCGATCGACGCCCAGCGATTTCCTCGTTATTTCGAGGATGTCGGGGCCCTCGCCGGCAAAGGTAGCGACTGTTCCGGCGAGCTGCAGCGCTTGGATGCCGCTGACCTCGGAGAGATCTTGGCCGAAGAGCAGGTACGAAAGGATGCCGCTCATTGGTAATGGGGGAGAGGATTGAAAGGTGATTTGCGGTTTGTTCAACGGGCCTGCGAGATGTGCGGTGATGGAAATTCCTTTTTCGGAGGTCGTTCCGGCGATATTGATGTTGGGCATTTCATACGTTTTTCCTTTTAAAGAAAGAGCCCCTTCCGTGAGTTTGAAGCGGCGGCCCACGAAGACGAATTCTCCGTTGATCAGCTCGAGCTTGCCTTGCGCCGACGGGCTTGCGAATGTGCCCCCTACATTGAACTGGCCCTGCCATTCCGAATGGAGTCCGCGGCCATCGATGAATACCCCTTCGGGCGCTTCGATGGCGATTTCGAGGTTGAGAGGGTATGCCGCTCGTGGCTGGGTGGCAAGCGTCGGAGAGCGCCGGGGATTTTTGTAGACGACTTGGAGATCGGGGTATGAGCGGGGGATTTTATCGGGAATCGCAATCTCGGCCTCGACGATCTTGATGCGTCCTTTGGCCAAGGAGGATCTGAGGTCGCCGTCAATCGTGAGATGTCCTTCCGCTTCCGCGTTGATGAGATCGATCTGAACGATGTTCATTCGAGTAAAGTCAACGTCGAAATGGAAGGGAAAATGGTCGGGGGAAGAGATTTGAATATTTCCCGAAGCGGTGAAATCCCCCTTTTTCTTCGCGTCTTTGGCCGTAAATGAGCTGAGCTCGAGCCTCTCTTCTTCTCCTACAACCTCTGCTGTCAAATTCGTCAACTCTGTTCCCGTGAAATAATTTTCGTAATGCCCGTTTGTGATTTTACAGCTTCCTTTGACCCGTGGATTTGCAAGAGAGCCTGTCATCGACATGTTACAAACGGTATTCCCTGCAAGTTGATGCATTCCTAAATGGAAAAAATCGAAGATTTCTTCGATTTTTCCGTTTATAAAAATCGATCCCGAAGCAGGCTCTTCCGGATCGATTTTTCCTTCGAACGGCCAAAACTTCAGATGGACCGGAAGTTCGAGGGCGATGGCTGCAAGTGGAGAATCTCCTACATCCAAGTTCGATTTTAGACTGAGGCGATCTCTTTCCAGGCTAGCTTCTAATTGGGCTGTCGCAGCGACGTATTCATCGCCTTGCAGCAATACTTCGGCATTGGAGCTGGAGGCTTTGAGTCGGCCTGCAGTTTCTCCTTTGTTTTCTTCCAAAAGAGCGCGGACGTCGAGCTCGCCTTTGGTGGCAGAAGAGAGAAGCTCGAGAGGAAATTTTTGCAAGTTTACTTGAATTTCGGTCTTTTCGGAGTTTCGGTCGAGCGAGAAGAAAATGCTCCCATTTTCCCCGACTTGGAGCGTGAAGGGCTTCCAGCTAAATTCTCGGCCTGACCAACCGATAAAAGTCGGGGTCTCCATCCGGAAAGGGACCTCGAGATATTGGCCATTTCCCTCTTCTAAGATGATTTGGTTTTGTCTCCAGTAGCCTTTCATTTGCGCAGCGGCAAGAGGTCCTGTAAGGACGAGAAATCCAGCCCAACTTTCTTCATTTTTAGCCGCACTCAGAGAAGCTGTATCGAGGCTGAAATGTTTCCATTTCCCATTTTCGAGATGGATGTTTGCCGTTTGACTCGTGCTGCCTTGGATGGAAACTTCTTGTATGTAGAGCGAATCGTAGATTAGATTTGTAACGACAGCGCTGCCCGAGATTTCATCATTAAAATCGATTGAGCTTGAAAGGCGACCGTTAAGATTAGGAAGAAGCGACAAATCGAGTGCTGATTCCATATGCCCAGAAACTTTCCCACCTTTCCAGAAAAGTTGCCCATTCCCATCGAAAAGAGGCGATTGGAGGTGAAACTTCCAAAGACCGATTCCTTTCGTCTTATTCACTGTGAGAGGCGAGTTCAAAGTCCAGCTTTCTTGCAGAAACTGCCCGACGGCTTTGGTAGTGCCTTCGAATGAATAGTCGCTCCAATATCCTTCGATCGAGCCGGAAGAGGTGAGAGGCTCTTTCCCAAATTTTGTTTGGAGCTGCAAATCGGCTTTTGCAAACCACGTTTGTGTATCGAGCCAAACTTGCCCTTGGATGTGGATGCCGTGCCCTGAGACAGCTGTCTGCAAAAACTCGAGCGATCCCCCGTGTTTTTTGAAGCAGTGTGTCTTCCACGAAAAATCTTTATATTCACCGCTCGCGGCTCCTGAAAAAT
>CAZFWE010000187.1:0-3763 GCA_964522685.1 uncultured bacterium
ACATAGACATTGCCATGTTTATGGATGACTTCGAAAATATATACCATGCTCTAAACCGGCTCGACGTAAAAAAATACATCGTGCAAGACTGGTCGAGTCGGGAGCATCCCAAAAGTTATTTGAAAATCTACATTCGCGAGACTGGCACGTTAATCGACGTCTATACCTTCAAAATCTTCCCGGAAGAGCGTCACATTCAATATGTTCTTTCTCTAGAACATCAAATTTTCTTTGCGGAATGGTGGAAGATTCGAGAAAAAAGATTCACGAAGCCTGTCTCGTTCGATGATGTCTTCCCTCTAAAAAAAGCGATGTTCGATGGGATCGAAGTTAACATTCCCAGAAATACGAAAAAATATTTGCAACGCTGTTATGGAGAAAACCTCTCTCCAATAAAACTCTACGATCCAAACACAAAAAAATATGAAAAAGACTTAAGTCACCCCTACTGGCAGAACGCCTACGTTCATTAGACCTTGAAAGCCAGATCCTTTTTTTGGTACAATCTTCGCTCTTTACCCAATGGGACCGAATGACATCGTCTAAAAAAATGCTCACCGTGTGGATGATCGGCCTCATTAATGTCGCCGCCATCTGCAATATCAAAAACTTCCCTCTTCTAGCAGAATACGGCCTCTCCATCATCTTCTTTCTGCTACTCTCCTCGATCTTTTTCTTTGTCCCCGTCGCTTTCATTGCAGCAGAGCTGGCGAGCAGATTCCCAGATCGAGGCGTCTACTCATGGGTCAGAGAAGGGCTTAGCCCTAGACTTGGATTCTTGGCTATTTGGCTTCAATGGATCGAAAATGTGATCTGGTATCCCACTATCCTTTCGTTCATCGCCGCTACCTTTGCTTACATTTTCGCTCCTGAACTGGCCAACAATAAAATCTATATCTTTTCCATGGTTCTTGCGACATTCTGGCCGATGACTTTTGTCAATTTCTTAGGGATGCGTGTATCTGGATGGATCAGCTCTCTTTCCGCTCTCCTCGGCACCCTCATCCCGATCGCGCTTATCATTCTTCTCGGCCTCTGGTGGATCCTATCTGGAAACCTCTTGCAAATCGAATTTTCCTGGAAAGCTGTGCTCCCCGATCTCACCTCGATCAACCAGCTTGTCCTCTTATCCGGCGTTCTTTTAGGCCTCGCAGGGCTCGAAATGTCCGCCGTCCATGCACGGGAAGTCGAAGATCCAAGACGTAATTATCCAAAAGCCATCTTTCTCTCCGCGGGACTTATCCTGTTTTTTTCAGCCCTCGGCTCTCTCGCGATTGCTTCGATTATCCCAGCTCATAAAATCGAACTCGCCTCAGGGGGGATGGAAGCCTTCAGCCTCCTCTTCACTACATTGAATATAAAGTGGGCAATCCCCCTGATTGCTGCTATCATGACCTTTGGCGCGCTCGGAATGATGAGCACCTGGATCATCGGCCCCAGTCGAGGACTTCTCGCTACGGCCGAACATGGCGATTTGCCACCGATTTTTCAAAAGACCAATCGACAAGAAATGCCTGTAGCCATCCTAATTACTCAGGCAATCATCGTTACGGTCTTAGCCAGCGTCTTTCTCTTCATGCCTTCAGTTAATAGTTCTTATTGGATCCTCGTTGCTCTCGCATCCATTCTCTATATGGTGATGTATATACTTATGATGATTGCCGCAATCAGTCTGCGCCATAAACACCCTCATATCAAAAGCGCCTACCAGGTTCCCGGCGGCATTAAAGGGCTTTGGGGCATCTGTCTTTTAGGAATCACAGGATCCGCTATTGGTTTCTTTCTCGGCTTCTTGCCTCCAAGCCAGCTCGATACCGGATGTCTTATCCGCTTTGAAAGTTTTCTCATTGGAGGGACAATCTTATTTTGCGCTCTGCCCCTGATCATCTATAGCTTGAAAAAACCCCATTGGAATAGTCACAATAGCCACCAAGCAGCCAGAGAGAGATAGAGCATCGTGGTCAGCATATCGGCGACCATTAAGACGACAGGACCAGAAGCCACTTTTGGATCGAGTTTCATTCTGTAAAGCAAAACGGGCAGGGTAATTCCGAAAATCACAGAAAGAATTACCGAGAGACAAATCCCAATTCCAATGCAAAGCGATGGCTTAAACCCATCCCCCCAAAGAAGAGAAAGACTGCCGACAATGAAACCAGAACTAACCGCTAAGAGAACGGCCAGTTGCCATTCTCTAACGCCGCGCGCGATCGCAGTGCGCCATTGAAAGCGAGGTCGGCGAAGAAATAGCAAACTTTGGGTCATCGATTGCATCGATGTCGACTCGCTAAGCGTAAGAACAAGTGGAATAAAAAAAGCTAAAAGCAAATATTTTGCGAGCACAACTTCAAAAACGCGGGAAATAATCGCGCAGACAATCCCTGAAAATACATTGCAGAGAAGCCAAGGCATTCTCAACCGGTACCCCGTCTGAAGAGATGTTTTTTTTCCGTCTTCTAGAGAAAGTCCAATCATTTGGAATACATCGAGGCGAGTCCTTGAATCAGCGACATCGATTGCTTCGTTGGTAACCAGCTGGACATCGATCGTGCCGAGCAAGCAGTTGTTTTCGTCGACCAGGGGAATAGCGAGAAGAGGATGTTTCGCAAAAAGCTCAAGAGCCGCTTTTAGCGTCTGTTTCGATTGAAGCTTGATGACCGGCTGTTGCATCACCTCCTGTACCGATTTATCCGGGTCGGCTAAAAGGAGTTGTCGCGTTGAAACGACACCTTTTAACGCTTGCCGTTCGTCGACGACATAAAAATAGATGATCTTTTGCTGGATCTTCTTCTTGCGAAGTCCGATCAGCGCCTCGCCGATCGTAACGTCCATCGATAGAAGCGTCTGCACCGGAGTTACAAATTGAAGGAGGCCTTTCGAAAGGTCTTTTTCAAGCATGTTGGCGAGAGTATAGCAACCGAAAATTTATTGCACTTATTTATACCAGATTCTGACATAATATGTTTGATTCACCATGAATAAAAAAACCGAAACAGACTGGGATTCTCCCGACCGTTGGTACGATAAGCTCGTAGGCGAAAAAGGACACTACTATCACCAGACGATCATCTTTCCCAATTTATTCAAAATTTTAGGAACGGAAAAAATCGATTCTTGGCTCGACCTCGGCTGCGGAAACGGAGTCTTAGCTAGGCACCTGCCTAAATCCGTCGAATACATCGGCATAGACGCTGCAAAAGATCTTTTAGCACAAGCAAATCTTGGATCTCCGAAAACAGCGAGATTTTTCCACTGCGACGCAGCCAAAAAACTTCCCCTTGAAAAAACCGATTTTTCCCATGGATCTTTCATTCTCTCGCTTCAAAACATGGAAGACGGATTTGGCGCCATAGCCTCCGCATCGAAGCACTTAAAAAGCGGAGGAAAGCTCATTCTTGTCCTCAATCATCCCTCATTCCGCATCCCGCGCCAATCAGAATGGGGCTATGACGAAAAGACAAAAATCCAATATCGCCGGATCAATGGATACATGGGTTCTCTTAAAATCCCCATCTCCATGCAACCCGGAAAAAAGACAAATTTTACAACCTACTCTTTTCACAATCCCCTTTCGACCTATACCCATTGGCTAAAGGAAGCGTCTCTACATATCCTCTCCATTGAAGAATGGAGTTCTGATAAAAAAAGCGAGGGAGGCAGTGCCAAAGCGGAAAACCGGGCCAGTCTTGAATTTCCATTTTTCCTCGCCATAATCAAAAAAAAAAAATAAGAATTAGAGTACTCTTAATTCAAAGCGGGGAAA
>CAZFWE010000188.1:0-3729 GCA_964522685.1 uncultured bacterium
GAACATATACATGCAAATCTGTCAACTAAAAGTTGTGTGTAACACTATGCTCTTAATGATCGATCTTTGCGCGCTTTTTGGCAGATTTTTCTTCTCAGTTCATCGCCTACCCTTTTAGGTAGCCTTCCTCCTTCGAAGCAAAATCTGTAAAAAAATCATCACAAATCTCGATGTTAAGAATTCTAGGATACATTCAATCTTTTTTTAAAAAGAGAAGAAATTCTTGACACTAAAGCCTTGAAAAGAAAAGAATTGGGTCTTCAGTGGGGGTCTTCTTATATGGATCGAATCTACATCGATTTTTTTGCCGTTGGCTTATCCGCCATCCTTTATGCGATCATCTATTTTGTTTGGTATTCGAAATGGCTTTTCGGAATTACCTGGCTAAAGCATTCGGACCTAAAGACTACGGAATTAAAAAAAACCCGGTGGGTTCGATTTTTTTGGAATTTTATCGTTGGATTGATCATTTCTTATTTTATCGCTTTTTTTGAAGCCTACTTAAGTGTGACCACGGTCTCCGACGGAATGTTCATCGGATTTTGCCTTTGGCTCGGTTTTGTCGTCACAACCCTTCTTTCCCCTGCCGTATGGGCTCGAAGGTCGATGGTCTTATTTTTCATAGAGAGTGGAGCAAAGCTGCTTGCCTATTTAGTCATGTCCGGGATGATCGGAGCTTGAGCCATTTGCAAAATGCCATTTTGGCCCAAATTCCCAATGATCCAAACTTCGGACTTTATTTCCATTTGACATCCGTCGGTCGCTGCTTTAGAGAGAATATTGAATAACGAAGGGAGTACTATGGTTGCATTTAAGTCTCGAAAAATCCTGATTATCACTTCATCCGGAGGGGGGGGGCTTCTTCAAGCGGCCAATGCGAAAGCACAGGAAATTAAATGCAAAGACCCCTATGCCGTAGTGATTCATCGCGATGTGATGAAGGACTGGATGTGGAAGCTGATAGGGAATTTTTTCGTAGGGCTATGGAATCGGGCACAAATCAGAGGAAGCGTGAGATTTCAATCTTTTTTCGGCAAGGCAACGCCAATCATCGAATATTTCTTTTGGCCCCATATTTTCATTTGCTCTCTATATACGCTTTTTAAAGAAGACATCGATCAAGTCATCGATACGCAAATCATGGGAACTTCAGCGATTATCAAGGCTCTCCGCTTTTTCAACCGTCATCGCAAAAAGAAGATCCATCTCGAAAAAGTCCTAGTAGATCTGCCAACCAAAAAAGCAACTCATTTTTTTCTTGCGATCAAAGCCTTGAGCAAGAAAGACAGAAAATATTTTAGACTGATCACAATCGCCCCAATGTTAGAAAAAGGACAGACGGAAGAAGAATTTTGGCGAGACAATTGCAATTTAACTGCAAAGGAATTGCAATATGAGGATTATTATGTCCGTCAATCCTTTATTAAATACAGGCATTTAGAGCGAAAGTCGGAAACGATGGCTATAAAAACCCGCTATCGAAACCAGGAAGAACTTAAGCTCATCGAAAAAGCAATCAAACGGGGCAACTGCCAATTTACAATAATTCCAGGAGAGATTGAATTTTCGATTCCCCCTGAAACTCTTGTATTTACGCTTCTTCTTGGTTCTCAACCTGCTAGTGATGCAACTTTAAATTACGTCAAAAAATTCATCGAGATTGCCAAGGACAAAAAATGCCAAGGACTTCCAATCCATCTGTTTGTCTTTTGCGCCAATCATCACTCGAAACAACCTTCTCTTTTTAAAAATGTTTCTGATTTTATTGAGAAACTGTCCGATTATCCAACTTCTTTGACAGTGATTCCGATGTCGTTTCAAAACGACGATGTAATTGCTTCGCTTTTTTTTCGAAGCAATATCACATGTACTCGCTCTGGTGGTCAAACAGCAATGGAACTTATGTCTGTAGGTCGGGGAAAAATCTGGGTCCATTCGGAAGTGAAAGGGAAAGGAGATTTTACGAACGAGGAGCTCTTGAAAGGAATTCCTGGATGGGAATCGGCAAATGCCTCTTATCTACAGCATGTAAAAAATGCCGAGATTGTCACTCCGGAAACATTTGCTCCTTTAATCATTCAACATTTTCAGACCGATATACCGCTCGTGATTCAAAAATCGGTTTGAGCTGCATCGGAGCCGGCAAAGCCGATTCAAATCCAGGCTGCCTCCTTGTCAAATTCACTTATGTATACAATATATAATATAGTGGATCAAATCTTTTAGATACGGAGGCTCTTGGAAGAGAAAGCCTCGGACTGCATCGGGCGACACGCCCACTTTTTCCGCAAAAGAGACGATGTACTTAGCGGTGTTTTGAGAATGGAGGGGATTGGCAAAACCCGCTAACGTATCTTGGACAAAAGTAGAGCCTACATAGCTATCAATAAATAAAGCGGCATCTTTTTTCTGATTCGAGTTGATTTCGAGTAAAAAGCCCATGACTTGAAGAGGATGGAGGTGTTTTGTTCTCTCTCTGAAGTCGACTAAATAAGATCTGTGGTATGCCAATTGAAATACATTCGATGTCGCTAAGATTTTAAAGACTTTTCGGAATTCATTTTCTTGGTCAAGGAGAAGAGGGGGAAGAGGCTCGTCGGGAATTGGGATTTGGGCATCCCCGGCTTTGACATCAACGGGGGGGAGAGCGGGAACAAGCGGAATTGTGAGCAGCTCTTGGCTTTTACATCCAGATAAAAGGAAATTTCCTGTATTCAGGGCCCAAATTCCTGGGTTTAACAGAAGTTTTGCTCCATTGATCACGATCGATTCAAAAGTTGCAATCAGAAGAAAAATAATCACAGAATAACAGATCACCTTTGCAACGATAATTCGGAGTTCATCCGAGTCGATCATTGCGTTTTCAAGAATTGATCGGGAGACCCTGAAATCGATTGTCAAGTATTCGTAATTGGAGGGATTCGAAATTACCCGATTCATTAATCTGTCTCTTTTATGTCATTTATAAGGTATCGGACAAGAGCTTCCCAATCGCCCGTTTGAAAGTAAGGTCGGATTCCATCCGCGCGAACATCTACGGTTTTAGAGAAATCCTCGATGTGTTGTGTCAATTTCCCTTTTTCCATTTCAAGAGAAAGACTCGGCCCAAGACCATCTAGAAAGCCGGTTCTCTTGAAATAATCCTCAAAAATCTCCTTCATATAGTTTTTCAATTCGAGATTGCTGAAAATCACCGCTAGAAATTTAAGAGGATGAACGTGGTTGATTTGGGCGCCGAGTTGCTTGAGATGGTTCTGTTTGAAAAGGAGACTTAATTTGCCATTTTCCGCCATGATTGTGATGATTTCAGTAATATGGGCCTGGTCTTGTTCGGTGCAGACGAGTTCTGCATAAGTTTCATTTTGTGTCTTGGCAGGTGGGATTTTAACCACCACGGCCAAGCCGAAGTCAATATCAATGCCGATGTCAAGGGAATGAATGCATTGGGTAATGAAGGAGGTAATGAAAGAATTTTTAGCTGGAATTTTTTGGAGAGTTGGTAAATCATGCATAATACACCGCTGTTAAAATTTGAGATGCTACCTGATTCAAAATTTGATTACAACATGATGAAAAAAGTTCTCCCTCTTTTTCTCTTGGTCGTTTTTTGCTTGATCGCCAGCCGCGCTTGGTATTGGGCGACCGATGGATTCCATCTATCTAGAATTAAGGGATTCGAGGCGACTGCGAAGGAAAGGGGCTTCTCGAAAGAAGCCGAAGAGGCTTTAT
>CAZFWE010000189.1:0-3702 GCA_964522685.1 uncultured bacterium
CTTCAAGAACTTGCCGTAGAACTCGAGTCGAGCGAAATCCCTGGTCACATCGCCATCATCATGGACGGCAACCGGCGGTGGGCCAAGAGACGGGGACTTCCCCCTTCCGCCGGCCACTGGGAAGGGGCTGAAACTCTTGCCGAAATCGTTCGCGCCGCTGCCGATATAGGTGTAAAAACACTGACGGTTTACTCTTTCTCCACAGAAAACTGGTCTCGATCTGATGAAGAAATCGAAGTGCTCATGAATCTCTTCGAGATTTATCTCACTAAAAAACGGGATTCTCTTGTGGAAGACGGCGTACGGCTCGATGCCATCGGCGATTTAGAGGAGAGGCCCGAGAAAGTAAAGGAAGCCCTAGCTCCCACTCGTAAAGCCACGGAGCGATGCGATAAGATCAATCTCGTCCTTGCTATCAATTACGGGGGGCGCGACGAAATCCGCCGCGCTTTGTGCAAGATCGTCGAAAAAGGTTTTAGGGCAGCTGATATTACCGAGGAACTCATCTCGAGCGAATTAGATACTCACCTTTACGGTGATCCCGATCTTCTGATCCGCACGAGTGGGGAACTTCGCATTAGCAATTTTTTGATCTGGCAAATATCCTATGCTGAGATTTATACCACAGATGTATTATGGCCTGATTTCACGCCTGCTCGGCTTTATGAAGCGGTGCATGAATACCAGTGTCGCATTCGAAGAAAAGGAACTTAAAAATGCAGGATTTTAGCCGTCGATGCATCGGCACCTCGATTTCCATCGCTATTGTCATCTGTCTTCTTCTTTTCGCCTATCAGAGTCTCTTTCAATACATCGTTGCAGCAGTCACTGCTTTGATCGCTGCGGTTGCCATTTGGGAATACGAACAATTCGCAAAAGCCAAGGGCGGCCAAATGATTTTACCTGCCTTGATCTTGATCACTGTTCTTGAAGTTCTCTCTTTCTTTCTGGCTGCAGCTTTCGTCGGCTGGAATTCAGCTCCTCTCGTCGTCTTTTTTCTCGGATTTCTCGTTATTTTCGCCCTCCATTTTCAGCAAAAAGATGGCGCTGTTGTCGATCTCTCCGTTTCTTCCTTCGGCCTTCTTTACATTGCTGTTCCGATGGGCATGCTTCTTGGGATTTTATATATTTCTCCGATGGGAAGATGGTGGATCGCGTATCTTCTCGTCGTTACAAAGATCACTGATATCGGCGCCTATTTCGCTGGTAGCCTTTGGGGCCGGCGCAAACTCGCACCCCACATCTCGCCCGGTAAAACGGTTGAAGGTGCCATTTTTGGCCTTATCTCTGCTGTTGCCGCGAGCTATGCCTTTCACTTTCTCAGTCAGGGCAGCCGTTTTCAGCTCACAACATTGGAATGGGTCAGCTTCGGGCTTATTTTAGGAGCTATCGGACAGTTCGGTGATCTCTCTGAGTCTCTTTTAAAGCGCGATGCAAATAAAAAAGACAGCAATGCCCTTCCAGGATTAGGAGGCGTTCTCGATGCTGTCGATTCGCTTCTCTTCAATACCCCTATTCTCTACCTTTACCTGAAGTATATTCAATGATCATAGCGATTGACGGCCCTTCAGGAACTGGTAAATCCACTGTCGCAAGAGGGGTTGCTCATAAACTGTCCTTCACTTTTTTCGATACAGGGGCCATGTATCGCTCCCTTGCTTGGTGGCTTTTGCAAATGCAGGTCGATCTCGATAACATTGCCGCAATTGAAGAAAAATTATTAAGCTTTCGCTACGAGATTAAACCCGCTGGCGATGATAGGAAATACCTCGTTAATGGCCAGGATGCCACTTACGCCATCCGAAGCCATGAAATTTCAACGGCTGCCTCTAAAATTGCCGCTTATCCCACAGTCAGGAAAGCGATTGTGCAAATCCAACGCGAATTTGGGCGTCGCGGCAACGCAGTCTTCGAAGGGCGCGATATGGGCACGGTCGTCTTTCCAGAAGCTGAAGTCAAAATTTTTCTCACTGCAAGTCCTCAGTGCCGCGCTGAGAGGCGTTATCGCGAACTTTTGGAAAAATTTCCCGACCTTGAAAAGACTTTTTCACTGCCTCAAATTCTAAAAGATATCCAAGAGCGAGATCAAAACGATATGACTCGTGCGGCCTCTCCCTTAAAACAAGCCTCGGATGCGCTTCTCATCGACACCTCGAATCTTAACGTCGACAAGATCGTCGACAAAATCGTTCGTTTGAGCCGGCAGAAATTGCGTAAAGAACATCGCTATCAGCATACATTTTATTTTATTGTTTGCTGGATTACGAGGGCGTATTTCAAGCTTTTTTTCCGCCTCAAAATCTATGGCCAGCAGCATTTCCGCCCCGGCGCTGCCATCATCGCAGCCAACCACGCATCTCATTTTGATCCCCCCGTTGTCTCTATCTCATGCCCTGAAGAGGTCCACTTTCTCGCTAAAGACTCTCTATTTCATAAGCCTATTCTCGGCTGTCTCATCCGGCATCTCAATGCCCATCCTGTTACTCGCGATGCAGCAGATGCCCATACCTTCCGCTTCATCATCAGCCTTCTGCAAAAAGGGCAAAAAGTCATTCTCTTTCCCGAAGGGAAACGAACGCCTGACGGCAAGCTGCAACCGATTGAGCGGGGACTTCCTTTTCTCGCTATTAAAGCTCGCAGTTCTATCCAGCCCGTCTATTTGCAAGGGACTTTTGCCGCTTGGCCGAAAGGTCGGTCTCTTCCAAAACTCTTTGGGAAGATCACCTGCGTCTTCGGCTCATCCATCGAGTGGGCCGAATTTGAGGGGCTTGAAAAGAAAGAGGCGGAAAAGAAAATCATCGACCGAATGAGTAAGGCTCTCTATGCTTTGAAAGATTGGCTCGAAAGTGGCGCGCAAGGAGCTCCTCCTTAACGGTTTATGTGTTTTTTGTCGATTTTACTCAACAGACTGAGTAAGCATGAAACGACCTATATTTTAACTATTTATACTATTCGCAAGAAATAAATTCATAAATTATGTGGTGGATTTTATCGAGCACCAAAGCCTAGAGCGAGAGGTCGACTCAGTGAAGGCGCAGGCGCGCAGATAAAAAAATTTGCGGCCAAGATGAGTCGAACATCCACCGAGTTACCTCGACTAGAACCTGAATCTAGCGCGTCTGCCAATTCCGCCATGGCCGCAGAAGAAGAAATTGTATGTCACCAGGAAGATTTACCGAAATACAAAAAATAGTGCAGTGTTTTGAATTCTAGGATTTGGAGAAAAAAGGGTATGCGCGCTAGACTAGGACTGTAACTGGAGAAACGTATGTCTGAAAAAGGAAACTTCAAACACCTGACCGATGCGAATTTTGAGAAAGAAATCCAACAGGGGGTGACGTTGGTCGATTTTCATGCCAATTGGTGCGGCCCTTGCCGGATGCTGGCCCCTGTCCTCGAGGAAGTCGCTAAAGAGATCAAAGGCAAAGCATTCATCGGCAAAGTCGATATCGATAATGAACAAAAAACCGCGGCGCAATTCCAGATCACTTCCGTTCCCACGATGATCCTTTTTAAAGATGGAAAAGAAGTGAATCGGCTCATCGGCCTTCGCAATGCGGAGGCGATTAAAGATTTTATTTTGTCGGCGACATGATTGGCAAATTCCTAACATTTGCGATTCTTTTTGTGATTGCCTCCGGGTTAGTTCTCCATTTCGATGGAGATATTCCTTATTTTTCGAGTTGGGCAGGGCATTTGCCA
>CAZFWE010000190.1:0-3701 GCA_964522685.1 uncultured bacterium
GATAAACCTGCCGAAGGCATTGCCGACGATGCAGCCGCTCAAAAGTTCGGCACCTTACCAACGGGCTTTGAACCTATCCGCGTCAAAGATTTTGGTGCTATTCAAACGATTCCACCTGCACCTGTCGCTCCTCCAGCTAAAGAGGGCAATATTGCATCAACATTGCTGACAAGGGACGCAATCGATATCGAGCAGGGGCTCATAAAAAAAGAAGATAAAATCAGAGACTATCGGGACTTTTTTTTTTTTTATCGGATAACTTGGTCTGTCGATCTACCCAAAAAAATATATTTGAAACCAAAATATGTTAAAGAGAGCTTGAATGGAGATTTCCTCGAAGAACATATTTAATTATTAGACTTTTTTCGAAACTCCATTTGCTTGCCAAAATTGCCATTTTTGGCAAGCAAAGCGAGTTTCGAAAGAGATCTATTCTCGAAGCTGCTCTAGCGCCATAATCGCCCCATGGCTATGATGAGGCAAAAGGCCCTAAAGGAGCTCTCGTGCGCCGAATGCTTGCTGTCCTGCTTTTCCCCTATTGCCTCTTCGCCTCGAGCTTGACCTCTCTTTACTCGACGCTCGATCCAACCTCTGTTGCCCAGCACTTTGCATTCTACGAGCTCTATCCAAACACACAGGAAGGACGCAACGCATTGAAGCATGCCTGGGAGCTTTTGTCGGGCAATTGCTCCGAATGCGACCCCGAGATGATTCTTCCGGCCCTCGACGCGATGCCGATCATTGCCCTCGTAAACCGCTCCGGCCAAGGAGCTCCCCCCGTTTTGCAGGAAGACCAGCTCCAAGTCATCGAGAGACTAGCGGGGACACTCCCCAACCGAAAACTCAAAGGCTATTCCGTTTGGAGCGAGGAAGATCTATTCGCCCTTAACCCAGAGGAGATCGATCTAGCCCGCGGACTTCTCGTTTCTGAGATGGGCAAAGAGGAAAAAAACAAGATCCGGAGCTATGAAGCAAGCCTCGATCTCATGGCTCTGCAGATTTTAGCGCGGCTGAAGCCCGATGCAACGCCGCTCGAAAAAGTAAGGACGATCAACGACTATGTGTTTTCCGAACTCAGATTTCGATTCCCCCCTCACTCGCTGTATGCAAAAGACATCGATATCTATACGCTCCTTCCTGCGGTCATCGATAGCCGACGCGGCGTCTGCTTGGGCGTATCGATTCTATACCTTTCTCTGGCACAAAGGCTTGGATTAGAACTCGAGGTGATCACGCCGCCGGGCCACATCTACGTTCGCTATGTCACGCCGCAAGGAGACATCACGAACATTGAAACGACAGCCCGTGGGATCGATGTCCCTTCCGAAATGTATTTGAGCCTCGAAACGCAAGAGCTGCAGCAACGGACAATCAAAGAAGTGATCGCTTTGGCCTTCATGAACCAAGCTGCCCTTGCCTGGCACCGCGAAGACTCGAAAGGGGCTATCGATCTTTATGAAAAAGGGCTGAAATTCATGCCTAAAGACCCTCTCATCCAAACCTTTTTAGGATTTCAATACCTGTTTGTTGGAGAAACAGAAAAAGGGCGCAATCTCTTGCAACACGTGAAAAAAATGCATCCCGAAATGAACGGCACGACTGATACGATTACAGAAGACTATCTCGCAGGACTAGCGACTGTCAAAGGAATCCAGGCTATTTTCCAAGAAGTCGACGAGACGAGAACGTCCATTCTCGAAAAACAAAAAGAGCTCGAGGCGATCGTCGCCGAATCCCCTAAATTCCGCGGAGCTATATTTCACCTCGCGGTGACCCATCTCCAACTCGGCCGCGAAAAAGAGGCGATCCCTGTTCTGGAAAAATACATGGGGGTAGATCCAAAAAGCCCAACCGTTTGCTATTATCTCTCTGCGCTCCATGCCCAGCGGATGAACTACAACGCCGCCTGGAAATATCTCAAGGCCACCGAAGCCATTCTCCAAACAAAAGGACACTCTCCGCGTACCCTTGAAGACTTACGCGCTAACCTGCAGCGCGCTTGCCCTGAACCAGCTTAAGGGTATTTCAAAAAACAGATATTTTTGACAATCTAAGACCTCACTGAGCTTCCTGCTACCCAATTCAAGTGTCTTGTAACTCGTTTTCCAAACATCTCAAAAAAATCTTCACACTAAAAGAAAATTTTCTTGATAAAATATTTATTACTCTGCTTTACTCCTTTCCGTTTTTAAGCACCATCCTATGAAAAAGCCTCTCAAAAAAAGAGGTACTTTATGGCTGTAGTAAATCTTCATTCCTTATCAGGATCTGGATATATTCATGAAGGGTATTGCAAAATACAATACATGAATGGAAGGATGGGTGGAAATGTGGAAATAAAGTATCAATTTACCCGTTCTATATTTATCGGCACTTCAAACCTTTATCAAAGAGAAATTGCTGGAGCTTTTCGAGCTGGAGAAGTTCCAACAGACATTGCAGCTTTTTTTAAAACGCTCAACAAGACTCTCCCTCTCCCTTCTAGCTATTCTCAAGAGTTGCTAGGTCGTATGACAGTCATACCTTTTGGACCAATTCCTAAAGGAGCGTGCTATCAAAGGCTGCTTCAAAGTAAAATGTCGCCTTTGCTTGAACAACTTGCGCAGTCGGTGAATTGCCAGAAGATTGGAGTCGAAAATGAGCAAAGAGTCCTAGAAATTTTGGAAAACATCAAAAAAGGAGAGATCAATGAATGGTCTGATTCCATCTAGTCAGCAGCGATTGCCAGATCCTAGTCCCCTTTCCCCTTTGGATTGGCCCAATTCCGCGACAATAGCGACAGGCTTTTCTATTGCTGTTAATATTATTTCTAAAATAGGCAGCTTTTCTATATTAGCTAAGGCAGCTGTTAATGCCAATGCTCGAATTTGGAAACTTGTAATAGCGTTTCGGCAGAAAGATTATGTACAGGTTGCATTTGGTATTGCAGCGTTTATTGCTTTATTTTTCCCACCCTACGGATGGCTGCTTGCTATCAGTATCGATCTTACCTCTGAATGCTTAAACGCCTACCGCTATTGGGTTTCTCGAAAACGGAATGATTCGCCACTATTTACAAGAATAGATCCAAATGTACGAGAAAATGCACTGAGAATTTTGAACTTACCTGTAGAAGCAGCTATAAGATAAGAGCGTTGTTTACATCCAATATTCATCGCTTTTTCTGCTCTTTTGCGCATCTCTTGAGATCTTTCCCTGTCAACTCCAGTGTGGCTAATCTGAAAACCTATTTTACTCTTGTTTTTTTGAGCTCGATCAGTAAAAATAAGAACCGTACAAAGGGAGGTTATTATGATTCATACTTTATTCGCTATCGTTTTCGCTGCAGCGCCCTTCGATGCGGGCATGTCTAGCCAAGACAAAAAGAATACGGGAATTTATAAGCTGTCTGACCAAGAAAAAAATGCATTGCAAGAATGGGTCAACAATTCTTATAACAAACCTCCGTCCAAAAAAAACAATCCAGCTCTTATGGAAAATCTCAATAACGGCTCTTACATAAAACTCACAGATAATTCAACTTGGAACGTCCGGCCTCAAGATAGAGCCATCGCGCAAGGATGGATTTCCGAAGTAGAAATCATTATCACTCCTAGTGGGAACACCGAATACCCGTCAAAATTGACAAATAGTGTTTCTAAATCGTTTGTTCTAGCAAAACAAGTAGACTCTCTTCCTAGTTCCCCAACTGCGCCAAAAAC
>CAZFWE010000191.1:0-3692 GCA_964522685.1 uncultured bacterium
GGAGCGGTTCTTTGAGGAGCCATACGATTTGTGGAAACCATATAGAACAAATAGGCACCGGCAACAAAAATACAAGCGATCCCTGTGTTATACATGATTAATGTTGTGTCAGCCAATCCAGAACACAATATTCCGACCGAACCTTCGCAAAGTTCTCTATGAGCCCGGTGCATAGTAACTGCAACGGCTTCTGAGGCAATTCCGCCAACGAAAACAGTGGTTGATACTGTATGGCTTCTTAAAAAATCCCCCCAGGTTTCTACTTCCCGCATCCCGCGATTTCCTAGCGCTGCTGTGTGATTTGTCGCTGTAAGGCCTACCGCAGTCAAATTCGTTGTTGCTCTGTCAGCTAGATCAGTCGCATTTGCGACTGCTTGTTCTCCCAAATTGATTGCCCGATTTGCTGCATCGGTAATATTCTGAACTTGATCGTCGACTCTTTGCACTGTACCAGTAATGCCAACAGCATCGTTGAACTTTCTAACCAAACTACCACCCATAGAACCAACTAAACCAGCGCCTTCAACGACAGTATACTTCACTCCGCTACCTATCGCCTTAATTCCGTCCATAAATCCCATCAATACTTTCCTTTATATTAAGGTCTGAATCGTCAAATATTATACAGATATAAATCAGAAGCTCAATATAAAATAAATCGTAACTATTCAGATACCCCCTCCTTCGTCGGGGGCATCTGATTTTCTTTGTCTACCGGAACGCGTAAAAGGAGATGCCGATTCTTCGTGAGATTCTGGCTTTCAATGCCGAAATACCAAGAAACCGTCTTCAAAAAATCCATCGTGATTCATTTTAACACTCTGACTAAGTTAGTGCATATGCAATTATCGGTTAAAATTAATCTTATTTTTTTAAATATGATTACTGTATGCCGATATATGTTGCCTTTCTTCGTTGGTTATATTTCCCATCAGGAATTGAACGCAAAATGGGGATATGGGTAGAGAAATCAGAGGCCTGGATTTTACGATCCAACGACTCAGCAACGAAATCTGCGCCTTGCAGAAGACTGTTGCGGGTCTTTTTTAGGCTTGTGAAGGCATCCCTAGCTCGACGACCCGCTTCACTTTAAAATTTCCATGAAATTACTCCGTCGCTCGCATGAGCAACCCCATGAGTGCGTAGCGGTTGATGGGATTGCCATGCTGGATCGCTTCAAGCATGAAGGCGACGCTTTGCTCACTGCGGCGAGATGCGATTGAGAAGAAGGCGTCGATAAGCAGTTTCGAGGTTTCCTCTGGACTGAGCGCGTAGTCCGATTGCTCCATGCGAAATTTCAAGGGAAGGATTGGGCGGAGACGGATCAGTTCAGCATCTTTTTGCTGCATGACCCAGCGGGTCATGTACTCTTCATGAGGTCCCTCTTCTTTGAGCCGATAGAGGGCGAGATGGCAGTAGTCGCGGATGAGAGGCGAAGTGACTCTTGCGGTCCCGTTTTTAAGGAGGGCTTTTGCACCGTCGGTTTGGAGGTTTTCAAGCAGGGCGATGAGGGTGGGCACTAGATCGTTTTGTTGCCGGTTGAAAAGATGGCGGGCCAGTTCAAGAAAGGACTCTTCAGATAGATGGATCGATTCGCGGAGCATATGTTCTCGGATGGCCAGAGAAAAGGAAAGATCGATCATGGGATCTTTGGCTCGAAGTTCTGCAGAAGGTATCCCCTTGAAGACGGTGATGGTGCGTCCTACGGAATTGAATGGTTGGAATGCGAGATCTCTCGAATCCTCAATGAGGATTTCGGAAAGGACGGGTATGCATCGGGTATCTTTTCTTTGGAGGAGTGCGATGGCGGCGTTGAGGCGGACCTGCAAATCGCTCGATTTGGAAAGTTCGGCCAAAACCTCTTCATAGCCGGTCACCTGGCCGAGCGCAGCGATGGCGAAGAGGTTTCTCTTTTTGGCGAGCTCTTCAACTTGGGAAAGATAGCTCCTTTCTCCGAGTTGCGCTAACGCTAGAGACGTCGCGATCCGGACCGAGTCAGCTGACGTTATCGCGAGGCGTTTAAGCTTGGGAATCGACGAGCTATCTTTGAGAGCGCCAATGGAAAAAACCGTAGCCTCGAGTTCCGCTACATGAGAATAGGAGAGGCGTTTGCGCAAGAGGGGAAGAAAGTCATCTCGCCCGAGATGGGAGACTTGGAGGATCGACTCCACGCGCACTTGTGGATCCGGGTCTTCGATGAGCCGTTTAAGCGCTGCGGTGGCGTCATTCGTTCCAATAAGGGCGAATAAAGAAGGGAAAAAGGGTTTAAACATCGGAGGAAGGCGGAACATGAGTCCCTCGATTTGGCCGACGGCGTGAGGGTGTTTTCGAAGAGCCAGGTAAAAGGCAGCTTCCATTCGCGTAGACAAATAGTCGGAACTCATCGCGCGGTTTAACATCTCGTCGGTTCGGTCGTCGTCAATTTTGGCGATGAAATGGAGAGAGAGAAGTTGGGTCTGCGGGTCGGGATGGTTGATCCCATGTTCTAAAATCTCGAGGGCATGGGTCGATCCGGAAAGCCCCGCTCCGAACAGGGACATTAGAAAGGTTTGATGGTCTTCGCTTTGAATCCCTTTGATCAAAAGAGTAAGGCCCATTTGCTGAAGCATTTCAAAATCGTGGTTGCCCGTCATCGAAGTATATTGACGGTAGCGGTCGATCGATTCTTCGATTTTATTCTGCTGCATGAGGAATAGGGATTGGAGCTTTGTGTTTTCTTCCCCGGTATTGGCCATTATTGCCGCAGAGAGAAAAATTGCCCCTGCTAAACTGATTTGAAGTAGTCCCATAGATCGATCCCCGCCTTAAGGAGCAGATGCCGCACCGTTTGAAGCGGCAGCCCCATTACGTTGTAATAACAGCCTTGGATTCTTTTGACAATAAGGCTGCCGGCTTTTTGGATGGCATACCCTCCCGCTTTGTCGAGCGGGTAGAAGGCTTTTGCATAGGCATGAATCTCAGGTTCAGTTAGTTCGCAAAATTGAACGCGGGTCTCTTCGACCTCGGAATAGAGTTTTTTTTGATGGGAAATCGCCACCCCGGTAAAGACCTGATGCTCTTTTCCAGACAGTTCTTGGAGCATCGCATAAGCGGCCTGCATCGTTTCGGGCTTTTCGAAGAGGCGCCCATTGCGATACACGGTCGTATCCGCAGTCAGAATGATGTCGTCAGAGAATTTATCTTGTAAAGCCATGGCTTTGCGGCAGGCAATTTCTTTGACGAAGGCCGCTGGGTCACCTTGAAAAATGACTTCAGTTTCTTCGAAATCGGAGCTGACTTGGCGGAAAGGGATCGAGAAAAAATTGAGAATTTCTCTTCGGCGAGGAGACTGAGACCCTAAAATTAGCTCCATCCCTCCTCCGGGGAAAACCCGGCCCTTATAAGGGCTGGGTATTTTTAAAATAACCATCCCAGGCCTTAAGGCCTGGGTTCACAAGAAAGAGGTTTATTCTACATCCTTGGATTTTTTCTTCGTTTTTTTCAGGCCGTTCAGAGAAGCTTTCGTTGTTTGGTCGATCCAGATAGGAGAACTCCATCCGATGTGTCCATCGGCCTGAGTCACACGGAGGTAGTAGTAGATGAAGGGAGAGCGGTCTTCTCTGGGTTCAAGGGCGATTGGGCCGAGAAGGTCCATATCGTCGATTTCGAATTCAACTTTTTCTTCTTTTGCTTCCAAACCTCGCAATACCTTG
>CAZFWE010000192.1:0-3668 GCA_964522685.1 uncultured bacterium
TTCCGCGCCGAACCCTCCCAAACCTCGCGCCATCTCTCTGAAGGGAAACAGTTCGAGTTTGAAATGGGCTTTTTTAAAGACTGGAGCGAGATCCTCGATATCCAGGAGGGGTGCATCAAATTTATCCTCCAATACCTGCACAAGCACGCCAAAGCCGAAATCGAAACCCTCGGCGGAAAAATCATCTCTGCACCGGCAGATGTTCCCTTTCCCCGTCTCACTTTCGAAGAAGCGCAGCAGCTCTATTTTGAACGCACTGGCAACGATGAGCGGCAAGAACCCGATTTGAGTCCTGCGGCAGAGCGAGAACTTTGTGCTTGGTCTGCTGAAAAGTTCGGCACTGACCTCGTCTTTGTCACCGACTGGAAAACAGAAAAACGCCCCTTTTACGCCTATCCCACCGACGAAAAGCCAGAGTTGACCAATACCTTCGATCTTCTCTGCGCCGGGACAGAAATCACCTCCGGGGGACAACGACGCCATACCTATGAGTCAATGCTTGAAGGGCTCCAACTCAAAGGGATGGACCCAGCTAATTTCGGAGACTACCTCAGCATCTTCAAATACGGCATGCCTCCGCACGGGGGATTCGGCATGGGCCTAGAGCGGCTTACGATGACTCTTCTCAAACTCAAAAACATCCGTGAAGCCTCTCTCTTTCCCTCCGATAAAAAAAGGATCGCGGGCAACCGGATCAAAGCGAAGATCTTCTTTGGCGCAGAAAATATCCGCAACGAAATTGTGCGACTGCTTCATTCGCATAAGATCGAGTTCGACCATCAAATCCATGAACCGACACCTACTTCTGAAGACTCGGCTCGCGTTCGAAAGTTAAGAATGGAAGAAGGAGTCAAAGCGCTGATTCTCCGCGGCAAAACAACGAAAAAAAATTACCAGTTCAACATCCCCTCGAACCTCAAGCTCGATATGAAAGCAGTCCAAGAAGCGGTTGGCGAAAAATGTGAGTTCGAAGACCCTGCTGTTATCAAAGAGCGCTTCGGCCTTACGATCGGCGGAGTTCCTCCCTTCGGAAATTTGTTGAATTTGGACAACTATTTTGACGACCAAGTGATCAAAGAAGAAAGAGCCGCCTTTAACTGCGGCCTCTTGACCGAATCAATCATTGTAAAATCGCAGGATTTAATGGTCCTTGTCGATCCCAAAATTGGCAAGTTCGCCAAATCCTAGGCTCTTTTGAGCCTGGGCGCAGTATAAATGGAGATTTTCAGGAGGGGATCATGAGCTTAAGAGTAACATCAGATTCAAAGGCAGGCTTTAAAGAAGTGGATTCTCTTCCACCTCTTACGTTCCAAGAGATGGAGAAGATGGTTCGCTCCATTCAAGCAGAATCCATTAGAGAAATCAGCACACGCATTTCTGAGTGTGTATTCAATCGCTTAAATCCAGCTGAAGCGGCACTCATCCACTATAAGGCCTCTCAAGAAGTAGATGATCCTTTATGGGTCATGTCGGAAATGGGTGCTCTTCACGCTCAGGCTTCTGTAGCCATGAAGAGTCCTCCTATCTTCTCCCAGGAGAAAGCCAGCGCATTTCATCGTGAATTTGTTCAATTTCTAGAACAGGAGATTATTGAGGAATTAAAGAGGGCCGGAAAGTTTGTCGAATGGGGATTTTCGCTGCGCATGACAGACTACAATCCTGCAGAAATTCTAGACAAGACTTTGACAAAGATTAATGTTGAATTGATATTAGGTGATTATCCCACCAACTATTTAGTGTATCTTAAGGTCGACCAAGAAAAGACAGCTCAGCAAGGAAAATTGGCCCTGGCTTTTATTGAAGAGAGTCAAGGCGTTGAGCTTGCGAGGACGACATTGATGTGTTAGCACAGATCGACTCATCGTTTGCTAAATCGGACTGAAAAGCCAGAAACCCCTAAAGCAATTTGCGATATTCTGCCTGAAACAAAGCAAACGTCAAAAATCCATCGCGAACGGGAATTTGTTTTTTTATGCCTTGGATAGATACCTCTAAAAAGCCCCGTGCTAAGCCTTCTTTTAGCTCATCTTTTGTGAAAGAAATCACACCAGCAATGGCTTCAGAATATTCAGGATTCGCCTGTTCTTGCACAGAAATTTGTCCGATAAAGACTGGAACCACAGAAGAAAGTACTCCGGTGTCTGTTGCCATTTCACCCAAAAAAACCACAGAAGATGCTACTAATCCCGACTCTTCTTTTAACTCCCGAAATGCGGCTTCTTCAAGTGTTTCTTTCAATTCCCTCTGTCCTCTGGGAATCTCAAGCTCCCAAGAGCGAGTAGCGTGTCGATAGTTTAAAATCAATGCAATCTTACCGGAAGGCAAAACTGGTAAAATAGCCACTCCAATAAATTTAGTTTTTAATTCGCCTCTCCATAGTAGTCGATCATATGTTCCTGGGACTCTTTGAGGAAAGTAGACTGCATCGCGCAACCAAATCCAATATTGATCTTCATTTACAATACCGATCCGACTAAATTCTGCTGCTTTATCTGCCGAAAAACCCTTTTCCAATAGACGCTTTTCTTGTATTTTTTGGATCTGAGAAATTTCTGCAGGATCAGTGACAATTTCAATTTCCCCATCTCGGTAATTTCCATTAGATTGGCCGAGGTATTTAAGATATGAGAAATATTCTTCAGGTGGTTGATTCCCGTAGATACATTGGAAACAGAACATGCTTAAAAATAAGAAATTTTTCATCGCTACTTCTTTGATTCTAGGAGAACTTTATATCACAAGAAAATCAAAAAATTCATCGAATTTTTGTATTTGCATCGAAGCTGCTAAGAGTTCCTAGTCGATGTGGTCGATAGAGTCCTTCCTTAAAAAACGGTTCAGCAAGGAAAATTGGCTCTGGCTTCTATTGAAGAGAGTCAAGGCGTTGAGTTTGCGAAGATGGCATTGATGTGTTAAAGCAGCTCGAGTCTTCCCTTCTTAAAAGGGGGCAAGATTCTCTTGCCCCTCAATTGCGGTTTTATACGATTGCGATTTTGAGAGGACGAGCAGAACGGCTCTTTTGAAAAGAAACTCTCAAGATGCCGTTTTTATAACTCGCTTCAGGAGTCGCCTGCTCATCAACTCGTGTTGGAATGGGTATACGATATGAGCAGCTTCTCGATGATTTAACAAGGTATTTTACTCCGTTTTTTTCCTCTTCTTCTTCAGCTTTGACAAGAAGAGATCCTTTTTCATACGTAAGCTGAATCTTTTCCTTGTCGCAGCCAGGAAGCGGCAGATCGACAAAAACCATCTCTTCGGTCTCGCCAATCGTCACGTCGTTGCTCTTAATGGGAGAAGCGGTGCGATTGAGAAATTCCACGAGAGGTTTGAATTCTTCGATTTCATCGATATAGGTTGGTAAGTACTGTTTCATACAATCCTCCAAAGGTTTTGGCTTTAAAAGCCATATCCGATTGTAGCAAAGAATCCGAATTTCGTCTAGCACTCTAGATGTTCGAGCGCTAACTTCTGTGTTATCTAATTAAAAACAAGCCACTTATGAACGTCTTTAGGCTTAACAGAATCACAGGAGGTTTGACTACCGCCGCTGATGGAGAAGATGTTTTACCTGATTGCGCTGTCCCTATTTGCTTGACTCCTTCCGAATTTTTTTCAACTCTTCTTGCTTTTCCCTTGTGGCGCAATCGGAAACTTCTGGGGTCAGG
>CAZFWE010000193.1:0-3631 GCA_964522685.1 uncultured bacterium
GGAGACCTCCGGCATGATCGATGTTCCGAGAAGAGCTAAGTTCTTGATACATTCGAGGGAAAACGCAATGCATGTCTCCAAATCCTTTCTCTTTGCAGGATCTTTTGCAAGAGCCCAAGGCTTTCTCGCATCGAAATAGGCGTTGCCAAGATGGGAAAGCTCCATGAGCGTCTGGGTTACTTTGCGAAGGTGGAAATTTTCGAAGTTAAGTGCTGCCGCCTCGACGAGGGTATTCATTTGTTGAATAAACTCTTTGTCCATCTCATGAAGCGGGCCTGGTTTCGGCACACGAGATTCAGTTTGTTGTTTGGCGAATACAAGCACGCGATGGACAAAATTCCCAAACTTGCCGAGAAGTTCGGCGTTACACCGCATTTGAAAATCTTTCCAGCTGAACTCCGAGTCAGAGGTCTCCGGTGCATTGGCTGCGATACTATAGCGAATTTGGTCAGCGGTGTACTTCGTAAAGAAATCTTCCAAATCAATGGTCCATCCTTCCGATTTGGAAAATTGGCGGCCTTCGAGAAGATAGAATTCGTTCGCGGGGATCTCGTCAGGCAATTTGTAGGGAAGTTTCTGTCCCATGATCATCGCAGGGAAAAATACTGCGTGAAACGGGATGTTGTCTTTGCCAATGAATTGGACGAGTTTTGTCTTTTCATCGAGCCAGTACTCTTTCCATCGATCGGGATGGCCGGTTTTTTCAGCCCATTCTTTGGCCGCAGATATATAGCCGATCGGTGCGTCAAACCAAACATAGAAGACTTTATTCGGCATGTCAGGAACTGGCACGCCCCATTCAGAATCGCGTGTGATTGCACGGGGTTTCAGATCTTCGATATAGCGCATTGCAAAATTGACGACGTTTTCCTTCCAAGATTTAGCTCTAATCCAGGCGGTAAGTTTGTCCTTAAAACGATCGAAGCGCAAATAGAGATGACTGCTCGGGCGAAGAATGAGCGGCGAGCCCGTCAGCTTCGAACGGGGATTTTTCAGATCGGTAGCTTCATACGAGGCCGCGCATTTTTGGCACTCGTCGCCGCGGGCCTCTTCATAGCCGCACTTGGGGCAAGTGCCGACGACATAGCGATCTGCCAGAAACCGATTTTCTTTTTCCGAATAAAGATGGTTCTCCGTCTTTTCGTCAATCATCCCTTGTTCCGCTAAATCGCGGTAGAAAGACTGCACCGTCGAGACGTGCCCCGGCCAAGTGGTCCGGCTATAGTGATCAAAGGAAAAGCCGAGTTTTTCAAAAAAAGCCTTGTTGATCTCATGAAAAAGATCGACGTGCTGCTGGGGAGTCCGGCCCGCTAAATCGGCGCTCAGTGTGATCGCAACCCCATATTCATCCGAACCGCAGAGATAAAGGACGTCTCTGCCCATGAGCCGCTGGAAGCGGGCATAGCAATCACCGGGCAAATACGCTCCCGCAATATGGCCGAAATGAAGTGGCCCATTTGCGTAGGGAAGAGCCGAGGTAATAAGGATTTTCATTTCCTAGAGATTGTGTTCTTTGTTGTACTCAAAGGCGCGGGCGTCAATGATGCCCAATAATTCTTCGAGGGTCGCTTGTTGGCCACCCATGATTACACCTCTGGCCACATTGATCGCGAAATTGCAGAGGTCGAAGTTGTTTTTAAACTTTTTTCTTATCAATTCTGTCGTCAAAAATTCTAGCTTCATATCCACCTATTCCAATTGCAAATAGAGTCGTTGATAGAGGGTTTTTATTCAATGATTTTTATGTTCTTCGGCGATTAAAATAGATCTTAGCACCTGGTAAGCGACCGGGAGATCTTCATTTACGATGCGGTAATCGTAACGGGAAGAGAGAGCCATCTCTTTTGCAGCCCACGATAGGCGGTGTTCGATAGCTGCATTGGTTTCCGATTTCCGAAAGTACATCCTCTTTGGGAGTTCCTCGATGCTCGGCGGGCTGATAAAGATGAAAGCGGCTTCATAGGAGTCCATCAATTGGATAGCCCCTTGCGTATCGATCACTAAAATCACATGCTTGCCTTTCTTCTTTTGCTCCTCGACAAAGCTTTTGGAAGTTCCGTAGTAATGATCGAAGACTTTGGCGTACTCTAAAAAATCGCCATTCTGGATCTTTTCTTCAAATTCAGCAGCCGAAATAAAATTGTAGTCGACACCGGACGTCTCTGTAGATCTCGGAGCGCGGGTCGTAAAAGAAATGCTCTTCTCTATGCAATTGAACTCATTGCAGAGCATCCCGACCAAGGTCGTTTTCCCAGCTGCAGATGGCCCGCTGATGACGAAAGCAAGACCTGGTCTAATATCGCCTAATAGCTTCATCTACTCAATATTTTGTATCTGCTCGCGTATTTTTTCGAGCTCAGATTTTACTTCCACAACCTGGTGGGCAATGCCCACATCCATCGATTTTGAACCAATCGTATTGATCTCGCGACTTATTTCTTGCACTAGAAAATCCATTTTCCGCCCTGACGCATCTGCCTTCGCCTTCAAAAGCTCGTGGTACTGGACCACGTGGGAGCGGAAGCGAGTCACTTCTTCGGAAATATCGACCCTTTCAGCAAAAAGAGCCACTTCGCGGAGCAGCCGGTCGTCCAATTCCACTCCCGGCTGGAAGATCTCTTCCAGCCGCTCCTTCAGCTTTTGCCGCGTTTTTGCCACGGCGTCAGGCGATTTCTGTTCGATCCAAGCCAGAGCCGCGGATATGGTTTTCAGCCGTTCAGCAATGTCTTTTGTAAGCGCAGCTCCCTCTTTCCGCTTCATTTCGTCAAGGGCTTTCAGCGCGCCTTCGAGACAATGGCGGATCGGTTCGAAATCTTCCTCTTTCGCGGGACTCGCATGGCGCATTTCTGGAATCTGCTGCATGAGGAAGGGCAAGTCGATCGAATCTTTGGAAACCCCAAGTTTTCCAGCCAACTCCACCCAACCCTGCTTCAAGTTCTCTAAAAGTGTAAGATCCGGCAATAAATCCTGAACTGCAGCGGCATTTGGGATTAAAAGAATCCGAATAGAGATGAGACCCCTATTTACTTTTTCTCCCACCAACTTTCGAAGATTGTTCTCAAATCTTGAAAACTCTTTCGGCAGAGAAACATAAATCTCTAAGTATTTTCGATTAACCGACTGGATTTCTACGATGAGTTTTCCAAAGGGCGCTTCGCATTCACAACGCCCAAATCCTGTCATGCTCTTCATTTTTTCTCTCGGATTGATATTAGTAAATATTGCTAAGAGAGGTCAAGACTCATTTGAGTTTCAAGAGAAGATAAAAACATCGATTTCACCGGTTCGAAGCTTTTTCGGTGGATGGCACATGGACCGAATTTTCCCAGCATCGCCAAATGCCCCGGCGTTGCATAGCCCTTGTGCAAGTCAAATTCATATTGCGGATATTGAACCGATAAAGCCTTCATGATCCGATCTCGAGTGACTTTCGCCAAAATTGAACCGGCGGCGATCGATGCGCTCAAAGAGTCTCCTTTTACAATCGGGACCGTCGGAATTCCAAAGGAAGGAGCGAGAGAGCCGTCGACTAAAATCGCGCAAGGCTTTTGCTTGAATTGAGCAAGCGAGCGGTACATGGCCAAAAAAGTTGCCTTTAAAATGTTGAGCCGGTCGATCTCTGCCACTTCGG